>CBDVEF010000260.1:0-3018 GCA_965372935.1 uncultured bacterium
AACCACCTTCTGTAAAAGCAAAAATACAATTTTATAGAGTGTATGAAAAACCTCCAATATTGTTAACAGAACCGAAAGCGGAGTATCCTGAAATTGCTAAGAAAATGGGGCTTGAAGGTAAAGTTTTTATTGAAATAGATGTTGATTCTATTGGGAATGTTTGTAATGCAAGAATATTAAGTAGCAGCAATGAAGTATTCAATGAACATGCATTAAGAGCTGCGAGAAGATTAAGATTTAAACCTGCTGAGGCAAGAGGCAGAGCTATTTCAGTCAGGGTTACCTGGCCAATTGTATTTACAATGGAGAAGTAGGAGAAATAAAGAAAAAGGGGAGATTTAAATCTCCCCTTTTTCTTTAGAATATTAAACTAATTTGATTTTTTTGCAAGCCTTGATTTTGCTCTTGCAGCTTTGTTTATTTTAAACACATTCTTTGAAACAGCTTGATCATATACTTTATAAATATCCTTTAAGAGTTCTACTTTCTTTTCCTTATCAGATTCCTTTAAGTATTTCTTAACGGATGTTTTAACTTTAGTCTTAATAATTTTATTTGCTAATGATCTTTTAGCTGTTTGTCTCATTCGTTTTTCACAAGATTTATGATTTGGCATTAATAATCCTCCTTATCGGCGTTATTCATAAATTTATTAAATTCTATCTTATCAAAATTATAAAATATTGTCAATATTGTATTTCAATTTAAGCTGTATGATAAAATCAACAGCAGCGTCGTAATTACCAACTTTCAAGAATGAAATGAGCTTATTAATTTCATCTATATTAATTGCATTCATATTATTATCATCATTATTATTTTTTGCAATTTCCTGTTGTTCGGGAGTAGGTTTAGCCCCTATTTCTGTATCGAAAGAGTCAATATTAAATTCTTTAAGTCCACTTGCGTCAAGTAATAATTGTCCGGGTATTTTCTCTTTTTTCTCTATAGAAGATTGATGTTTGGATTGATAATTGTCAACACTCGAAGAGGCTGAAGAGGATGAAGAGGTGCCATAATGTTCAATTCCTACACCGGGTTTAGTTTCTTTATCCTTAGAAACATCTTCTTCGTTGCTATCTGTTTTAATAAATTTTTCTAAAGGTGATTTTTTCTTTTTCTTAGATTTAAATATATCATCCAAGAAATTATTATCACTCACTAATTGTTCCTTCCTTTAATTCCTCTAACTTACTCTTCAAATCAATATTAGTCGGATCCAAATCCAATGCTTTTTGCCATACTTCAATAGCTTTATCGAATCTGTCCGTATCTTTGTAAAGGTATCCTAAATTAATATATGGTGAAACATAGTTGATATTAAGCTGTGAAGCTTTATTAAAATACCCTTCCGCTTTAGTATATTCTTTAGATTGCAGGTATATTAACCCTAATGTATTATGTATTGTAAAAGAATCCTGATTCATTTGAATAGCTTTTTCTGCATTATTACTAGCTTTGTCGATATTGTTCATTTTCAGATAAGATAGAGCTAAATTATTTAAGCAATCATAATTGTCAGGGTAATACTCTAACGATTTTAAGAATTCGCTAATAGCACTGTCATATTTCCCATTGTAATATAAGTATACACCGTTATCATTATGTTTTAGTCCAAGATTGATTTTTATTTCCTGTTTTCGGGTATCCAGTAAAGTGTTCTCATTTTCAACAAGAGCTTCAATTGATTCAGTTGTTTTTTTAATCGACTCTTCTGTTGATTTTGATGTGTCGACAACTGATTGGAATACAGATGATTGGTTTCCTATGGAATTATTTATCCGGTCAAGTTCTTCCTCTACATTTTTAATAAAATTTAGTGTCATTTTTATTTCATCTAACTTTCCTATTAATTCGATTTCCTTAGCAGATAAAGATTTGCTAAATTCATTAATAGAATTATCAAGATTTGATAACTTGCTTATTGAAACAGTTATCTCCTTCATATTGTTATCTATAGAATTTATTCGGGCATCAAATATTTCAGAGAACCCCGAAATTGTATCATTTAATTGTTTTAAAGATTCAATTAAGGGAATCGATAAATTGTCGGGGGGTTTTGATGTCGAAATAGGGCTAATAGTGCTTGAAACTTTTTCTATATCAATTTTCTCAGGAGTGATTTCCATTGTAGGTTCAGTTAAAGGAATTTTAATTGTTTCCTTCTCTTGAGATTCCAATTCCTTATAGTCTGAGATTTCAACTTCACTCTGAGTTGCTTCTAATATAGATACCTCTTCAGGTGCTTTTTCTATAAATTGCTCTTTTGGTATCTCTTCCTCGAATCCTTTCCCGCTTTCAATATCAAAATCCTTGCTAACATCAGATTCAATTGTTTTATCATCTTCACTCTCTAACAAAACACCCTCATCCATAACATCTTTAATACCTTTAGATATTCCCTCTTTTGTTTCTATTTTCTCTTCCTCTTCTTTTTCTTCAGATTCAAGAACTATTGTATCTTCATCAATATTTAACAATTCTTCAAAACCAGTTGGTTTTTTCCCTTCTTTAGCCTCTTCTATTGTTTCTTCTACTATATCATCTCTTGTTTCCTTTTCTTTTTCCTGGTTCTTGCCCCACTTTTTCTTAATATTATCTTTCTTATTTTCTGAAGAATCCTTTTTAGTGTGTTTGTTCTCTTCCTTCCCCTCCTTTTTCTCCTCCTCATAAGGAAAGATATTATCAAAGGGGTTGTTTATTTTATCTTTATCTTCTACCATAATTTACTCCTTTTATATGTTAATATGAGCATTAATTATTCTTGAATTACTGTTCTTGTATAAACTATAAGAATATTTACCTAAATGTGGGGAAATATTTTCTAACATTCTATATTTGTTTATATTTTCATAATAGCTAATATCTACACAAAGATTAGAATATCTTTCAAGAGCAATGCTAATGTATTTATTTTTTATGTTATATGATAATATCAACTCGTAGATACTAATTGCTTCAAATATGGAAATTTCTCTTTTATTAATGCAAGTATGTATAATCGTCCTATTTCATCCT
>CBDVEF010000261.1:0-3009 GCA_965372935.1 uncultured bacterium
TGCTAAAACCTTAAAAAGATGTGGGTAAGGATATGCCCACCTGTGGAGGGAAAGTAAAAATATTATCCCCTTTATGGTTATATCTCCCCATTCCTTGTCCATATCTTTCTTGAAATTAAAACAATAATTTATTCCCATTCGTGTAATTTGTCTCAATTTGTGTAATCGTAGTCGCAGACCTATGTGTTTGCCCTAATTAGTGAAATCGTCTTACATTTCCCATTCTGTGTTTAATTCCCCCTTCTGTAGTTTTCTTCCTCGCCCTTGATGGGAAAGGATTGAGGTGAGGGTGATAATAAGTATGTAAGTAGGAAGTGAGAAGTAGGAAGTTTAAAGACGTAAATTGAAAAACGGGAATGTCAACGCTATAGAGAATGTAAATCATAAACCGTAAATTGAATATTTTGTAATTGTAGGGGCGAATAATTATTCGCCCCTATTCTCTTCCTTTCCTCTTTGTCATGCTGAGCCCTGTGCTGAACTTGATTCAGTATTAATTCAGCATCTACTCTCAGATACTGAAATAAACCTGTCCTGACGCAGGTCAGGATTCAGGATGACACATTAGAAAATTGCAAATCGTTAATCGTAAATTAGTGTAATCGTAGGGGCGTATAATATATACGCCCTAATTTGTAAATTCAAATTAAAAATATCCCCTTCTCCTTAGTGTAATTCGTTGATATTCTCTTTCCCTTTTCGGCTGGTGTCTGATGTCTGGTGTCTGACATCTATTACTATTTATTCGTGAATTCTTGGCTTTCCCTCTCCCTTTCGCAATGATAAAAAAGAGGATATGATAAAATCATATCCTCTTAATCCAGTTATATGAAATATTGCTAAATTAGTATTCTATAATATCCCTTTTTGCTATTTTATCTTCTATATCTGTCGTTTCTTGGTTTTGGTGGTTTTGCTTCGTCGACCTTCATTGTACGACCTTTAAACTCTGTATTGTTTAAAGCATCTTTTGCCTTTTCTGCTTCTTCTGTTGAAGACATCTCTACGAAACCAAATCCTTTTCCTTCGATGATTCTTACACTTTTTACTTCACCATGACTGGTAAATAAATCTTTTAATTCATCTTCTGATACTGAATAACTGAGATTACCAACATATAATTTGTTGCCTTGCATTTAAGCCTCCTAAGATTTCGGCTCTCCTTGTCCGGTAACGTTTCTTGATAGGGAAAGGTTTAGCAATATACAAGGAGCACCCTTTCTTGAGAACATTATCAAACACAAGAGTTTGTCGATTAAATTTGTGATTAATGGAAATTTTACCATAAAATTCGCCCTAACTTAAAAATAGCATTTCACACAACAGATATCTATTAAATAACTGCAACCATTGCAGTTATATTTTTCATTAAAATTGAAAATCATCAATAGAATATCACCTGAGTTACTTGATTATATATAATCATATGGTAGTATATAATACAAAAATAGATTTTTGTCAAGTGCCTAATATTCCTTTTAACCTAAAAAAGGTTCACACCAATATTCAAATCATCTTTCAAATTTATAAGTATATGTTTCAAATTCTCATTTATAGGAATCCCTTTTTCTTTTCTCTCATTTATCTTATCACATTCTTTCTCTCCCGCTACATATATTCTATTCTCCCCTTCAATTCTATTTGAATTTCTTAGATTTCGACAAATATCTCCTACAGTTTTTTTAAATATATCAGGTGAAATAAAACTCCCTATATTAATAGCCATAAAAAAATGCCCTAATCTATAAGGTATCTTCATCCCCTCATTATCAAGCCCTAATAGTGCTTCTCCAAATGGACCTCCGGCAAATGCAGCAGAAAGAATTTCCACCATAACAGCAAGCCCATAACCTTTATGCCCACCAAGCGTTTCACCTGCCCCCCCCAATGATAGCAATGCCGCTTTTCTCTTAACAAGATCCACAAGTAACTCTGATGTATTGGTGTATGGGTTGCCCATTTCATCAATCGCCCAGCCAATCGGAGTATCCCTTCCCTCTCTTTCAAGTTGTTCGATTTTTCCTCTCTGGCTTATTGAAGTTGCACCATCTATGCAAAATGGACAATCCTCATCTGTTGGAGCAGCCATACAAATAGGATTTGTGCCAATCATAGGTTCTACTCCAAATGTTGGGGCAATGGACGGTCTGGCATTTGTAAAAGCAAATCCAACCATATCTTCTTTTACAGCCATTAATGGGTAATATCCATCTATCCCGAAATGAGTAGAATTTGTTATTGCAGCTGAACCCATTCCATATTGCTTCGCCTTGGATATAACCAATTTCATAGCATTATATGAAACAACATGCCCCATCCCATTCCCTCCATCTATAAGAAGTGTTGTAGGAGTCTCTTTTATTATCTTCCAATCCGTAACGGGGAACTGAATACCCGCTTTAATTCTATCTATATACATTTTAAATCTACCTATGCCATGTGAGTCTATTCCTCTTAAATCTGAATTTATCAGTATATCGGAACAAATTTCCGCATCATTTTTAGGTACACCTATGTTGATAAAACCAATTTTCATAAATTCCTTTATCTTCAAATAATTCACAAATTCTATATTCATAATAACTCCTTTTTCTCATTCTATAATTTTTATTTTTTTTTGTCAATTAATATAAATCTATAGCTGCCAGTTTCTTAAATACTATAACTTAATTTATATTACAGGTATGAACATATGTCAAAACGAGAATGTCAGTCAATTCCCTCCCTTTGATATTCTTCTCTTATGTCTATTATTCTTTATTCGTGAAAATTGGTGTAATAAAGTTTGGTTAAGAATAGATTCCTACTTTCGCAGGAATCTACCCAGGCATTTGCAAAGTCATTCTGGGATCTGTGCTAAACTTGATTCAGTATTTTTCCGGCATCTCATACCAGATCCTGAAATAAATTCAGGATGACACATTAGAAAATCGTTAATCGCTAACCGTAAATATATATACGGGAATGACAATCGCCAGCGGGAACAGATTAAAATTGTGAATTGTGAAT
>CBDVEF010000262.1:0-2995 GCA_965372935.1 uncultured bacterium
AAATGATTTTAGCATTTATCAGAGACTAAAAATTAAAAAGGGATTGAAGATAAGAATTTCACTATATATGCTTGAAAAACATTATAAAAAAATGAATAATTCCGGACTGATAGGTAATTTTGGCGATGAATATCTGAGTGTTCAGGGTATAAAATATTTTATGGATGGTTCTATTGGAGGATATACAGCAGCTATGAGTTTCCCTTATAAATATAATGATACAAAAGGTATAATTTTACAAAGAAATTTTAAAGAGAAAATAAAATCACCTCTAAATAATAATTACCAGATATTAACGCATGCAATAGGAGATAGAGCTATTCAAAATGTTATAAATACATATAGCAATTATAAGGTCGCTAACAATATATTTAGAATTGAGCATGCAGAAATATTAAATAAAAATATGATATACAGAATTTCTAAAATGCCTATAATTCTGGTTATGCAGCCCAATTTTGTCAGAAACTGGGACTATGGTGATAATGATATGTATGAAAGAAATCTTGGAAAATATGCCAGTTTAAATAACAGATATAAAGATATACTGGATGCAGGCATTAGTTTAGCATTTTCATCAGATTCAATGCCTATGTCACCACTTTACGGAATAGAAAAAATTACAAGTTATAAAAGGGAATCACAGAGGATTTCATTTGAACAAGCTATTGATTGCTATACAAGAATGGCTGCAAATTCTATAAGAAGAAATGACATTGGTGTTATTAAAAAGTGTAATAAAGCTGATTTTACTATAATAAATAATAATAAAAAGGATATCGAAGCTACAATAGTCAATGGTGTAACTGTATTTTCAAAGGAATAGTATGGAAAGAGAGGATATTTTGGATTTACTTGCAAATATTTCAAAATTATTGGACATAAAAGGAGAAAATATATTTAAAATTAGAGCGTATAAAAATGCAATCGGGGTATTAGGGGCATATGATGGTAATCTTATTAAAGCTATAGAATCTAAAGAAATTTTGCAATTAAAAGGAATAGGTGAGGCAATAACAAAAAAATTATATGAATATATTACAACTGGTAAACTTAAATATTATGAAGAGATAAAAAAGGATATTCCCGATACAATCCTGGAAATGTTTAAAATAGAGGGGTTAGGGGGGAGAAGAATAAGGATATTATACGATAGACTGGATATTATGAATATCGATGATCTTGAAAAAGCAATTTCTGAAAACAAACTGATCGGTTTACCTGAATTTGGGAAAAAACTACAGGAAAGTATCAAAAGAGCTATTGAGATTTATAAAAGAGATTTGCATTAAAAGGATGATGTATTTAACATAAAGTGTTAGAGATAAATCTGATTTTATTGCTGTGGTATTTAAATATAGGAGGCAAAGATGATTGAAGGAGATATTAAGAAAGCAAAGGTGATTATTATTAATGGTTTTTCGAGCGAAGAGTTGAAGGAATTTATATCTTTCTATAAAAAGAACCCGAATTTACCAGTTCCGATTTTTGCAACTGTAACTGACAATTCAATTGAAATGAAGGTAAAGGATTTATTAAAAGAATTGATAGAGGAGAACGCAGTTTTTAATAAGATGTTAAAGGAGAGCAGGAAAGATAAAGATAAAAAATGAGTATCCTTATAGCAGGTAGAAATGGATTTATTGGGAACTTACTTGTAACCAATCTTAAGCAGTACGATTGGATATATATTGAAAGAAATGATAATCATTATCTAAATGAAAAGTTTGTTCTCGAAAAAGACTTTCTTTATGATGAAATTCTTTTCGATTTTGATACATTTCTACTCACAATTGGCAGTGGTAATTTTAAATATTTTCTCGATATGACAGAGGGTGAATTGAATAAATCTTATAACGACAATTTTAATAAGCCATTTATGTATTTGCAAGCAGTTTCTAAATATTTCAAAAAGAGGGGAAAGGGCAATATTATTGTTATAAGTTCATTATCTGCTATAAATGCGAATAGATATGGAGCAACATATTGTTCTTTCAAATCGGCTTTATCAATGCTTGTAAAGGTCATAAGAAAAGAACTTAAAAAAACTCATATAAAGATTAGTCAGATTTACCTGCCTCCTATAAATAGTCCAATGACAGATATGTTGCCTGAAAAAATTGAAAGTGGTTGTCTTGATAAAAAAGAGGTTTTAAGTATTATTAATGATACAATAAAAAATTGTACAAACAGGGATATTATTATAAATACAAAACTAAAATGTAAATAATGGAGCTTGAAAGGAATAATACAGGGATTGAAATAATTTTTAACTGATTATATGAAGATGTTAATAACAACCGCTCATAAAAGGGAAATTGAATACTTAAAATGTATTAAAGATGCTGATTTTTATATAAATAGAGGACGGAGCGGTATAGAGTATTATCAGAATATAAAATTATTGGTTGAGAAAAACAGGTATAGTGCAATTATTAATTTTGGGATTGCTGGAACAATTGACAGATCGATCCCTATTGGAAAAATTGTCCATATAAGGAAGATATTTTATATTGACTCACATAGTTTGAAAATTCTTGCCCCTGCGATAGATATAGGAAATGTAGAGAATAGAACAGATAATTTACTAACACTTACAGATATAAACAAGAATCTAAATAAGAATGCCGATTATTACGGTTCAATACTTGATCTTGAGGGATATTTTGTAGCTCTTGCTGCAAGGGAGATGAAAATACCTATTTTTATTTTCAAGGTAATTTCGGATTATAATAAAGGGTTTGAAAATCTCGATTATAACATCATCAAGGATGCATCAAACTCTATTGTTAGTAAATATATCCCTAAAATAGAATATATAATTGCAAATGAATTCAGGAAGGAATTTTACAATCAGTATAAGCTTTATAATAAGCAAATTTTAACAAAAATTACTGAAGAAAATAAAAAAAGGCATCTTACATTTACTAACAGGCAGTACCTATATAAAAAACTTCTTATTGGAATTAATACCAGGAAGAAAAGAATATATAAA
>CBDVEF010000263.1:0-2979 GCA_965372935.1 uncultured bacterium
TGGTTCCCGCAAGTTAATATTTCTTTGATTTTATAATATACGACGAATTCACGAAGGGAAAGTAAAAACTTTTTAATTTTATTTCACGAATTGGGACAAATTACACGAAATAAATTAAGACAGACACATAGGTCTGCCCCTACAATTTATGATTAACGGTTTACGGTTTACGCTCTCCGTGATGTTGTCATTCCTGCGAAAGCAAGAATCTATCCTTATCCGGACTTTATTGCACCGATTTTAAATAATGTCTTATCCATTCCCACTGGTGTTTGTCGTTCCCGTTTTTAGATCTTCATCTTAAACTTCCTACTTCTCACTTCCCACTTCCTACTTAAATACTTATTATCACCCTCACCTCAGTCCTCTCCCATCAAGGGCGAGGAAGTGAGAAATTGGGAAACCTCTCCCATATAGTATTTTTACTTTCACGGGCGGGAGAGAATTAAAGAGAGGGAGAAAAATTGATTTGAAATTATTTCTTTTCATGTGAACCATCAAATCAGCAAACTACTTTATCTCTACTTAGTGATGAATATTTTGCAATATTCATTTTATGCAAATATTACATTATTCTATTGACAATAAATTATATTTTACATATATTTATTAAATATATATCAATTTAGGAGGTTTTATGAAAAATATCAAAATTCTTATTCTAACTATTATATTGTTTTTTGCATTTTTCTTTCCCTTAAAAGCTGATTGGACTTATATGGTCTATATTGCAGCAGATAATTCTCTTTCATCCGCAGTACAAACTGATATAAATGAAATGAAAACAGCATCTAATAGTGCCAATGTTGATATAATTGTACTTAAAGATCAAGATGCTATAGGTGATTCAAAAATTTCAAAAATCACATTTAATACCGAGACAGATATAACTCCTCATTCTGCAACCTGGTGGCCTGCTGATAACGAATTGAATACAGACGATTGGAATATTGCAAATAACTTTTTTCTTTGGGCTATGCAAAATTACCCATCTGATCATTATGCAATAACATTCTGGAATCATGGTGGAGGTATATTCAAAGACAACAAATGGAAAGGAGATACTAAATCTATTTGTTGGGATGATAATAGTGGTCTTTACGATTATATTGATCAGAAAGAGGTAAAACAGATACTTTCTAATTTGTATTTACAGAATAGTAATAATAAGATTGATTTAATCGGATATGATGTTTGCATATTAGGGGCTCTTGAAACAAGTTATCAAGCAAAAGATTATGCACATATATGCGTTGCTTCCGGAGCAAATGAACCAAATGATGGATGGAACTGGGAATTTCTTGATGAACTTACAACGAATCCAAGTCTGACTGCAAGAGATCTTGGATGGCAAATTGTTGACTATTTTGACATTTTTTATACTCCTGGCACTAAAGCAACCCTTGCAGCTATTGATCTTGATACATTGGATAATATTTTTATCCCCTATTTTCAAAGTTTTTCTAAAGAATTATATAACCAGATGTATAGTTATACTTCTGATATTAGAAATATAAGAGGATCTTGTTCCGAAGATTTGAATCCGGATACTTCGTATGGTGGGCCTATGATTGACTTTTATGATTTTGCAGATAGAATAAGCAATTCTGCATCTCTACCTAATCTACTAAAAATATATGCTACCAATGCAAAAAACGGTTTTAATAGATCTGTTATAAATTGTTATAGCGCTCAAGTAACATTTAATGGAACATCGATCTGGTTTCCGGAAGGTGCCCCTTATTGCGGATTAGCTTGGGCAGGAGACAATTGGGATGCTTATAATAGTATGCTTGATATTCATAATACTTACTGGGATGAATTCCTCCTTGAATATGCAATCCCCACTACTGGAACTGCAAACTTAGTTTTTACATCTCCATCCGATACTGTTAAAATCGTTTATCCTTTATCATGGGTGAAAAATAGAAATTCTAATAATACAGGTTTCAATAGAAAATTAGACGAAGTAAAGGATTTTAGAAAAATCAACCTGGATATGAATAATATTCGTAAAACAAAGATTGATTTAAAAGAAAATGACATATATAAATTTGATCGTTTCCAGGATTCTTTATGTTATAATACTGCTTTTACCGATCCAGGATTATGGGGATATGCATTAGAATATAATGCTGTTAGATTTACACCTCCATATAGACCTACTGTAATTGATAAAATAGAATATTTGAAATATTTTGGGGCTGCAACAACATATATTGACACATTATTAATATGGTATGATGATACAGGTATAGATATACCTGGGACACTTTTTGCACTTTATACAATAACTCTGAATATCCCAACTGCAGGTTATGTTTATGATATAGAGGTACCACTAGGAGATACATTAGGAAATGATACAATAGGGACAGGTGATTTCTGGATAGGCACTGTTGCTTTTTTATCCGACCCAATATCCTACCTAATTTCAGATACTTCATGGTATGATAATTCAGGAAGAAATTACTATAGTCATGATAGTTATTCCTGGGGGCAGCTGTGGAATGGAGATGGCGATTGGGGGATTAATACATATGTTTCTCCTGCAACCACAGATAAGGATTCCGGAGCGTTTTATATAAAGAATGATCCCTCCTCTACAAGAAATTTGGAAATACTTGATATGCATACTAAAAATAGCTCCAGATGGATTCAATGCCTTTCATATAGTAAATCCCCAATTCCTCCTGGAGATTCCACACCAGTTTATATTGGTGTAGATACTGTTTGCTTTAATAATGTATACGACATATATTATGATGACATCATAGTACAATCCAATGCATCAAATGGGCTAAGAGCAAATTTAAGCATGCCAATACTCCTTGATTACAACACTGGGCAGCATTCTGGTATATCTACAATAGTAAATAAAAAATCAACAACTAAATTAAGCTTAATAGCAACAAAGAATCCTTTTATACATACAACCGATTTAAGGTTTGGTTTACCAGCTGAATGTGATGTAAATAT
>CBDVEF010000264.1:0-2979 GCA_965372935.1 uncultured bacterium
GTAGATAAGCAATATGTTAAATAGTTTTCAAATTATGAGTAATATATATCTATTAAGTTTTGCAGTGGCAAGAGAGGGGTAATCACATTTGGAGTTCCATAGCAAAAGTGGCAAGTATGTCTATACCAAGTGCCTTTTTCATGAAATGAAATAGATCAATATGGACATATGTTACAGTTTCACTAAGCCCATCAATGTCATTGCAAGGAAAGAAACGACGAAGCAATTTAAATTCACTTATGTGGGATTGCTTCACTTCGTTCGCAATGACATTGTTTATTTTGTAAATCGTAAATTGAAATTTGTGAAATCGTAGGGGCAGATAATTATCTGCCCTATTCTCTCTTGTTCCCTTTCTCTTCTTTGTCATTCCTGCGAAAGCAGGAATCTACTCCTTTCAGTGGTTATTCGTGGTTGATCTCCCTCTCTTGTTTGTTCCCTTTCGTGCAATTCGTAGTTCCCCTCCCCTTTCTGATACCTAATATTTATTATTCATTGTTCGTGTAATTTGTGGTTATATCCCTTCTCCCGTGGTTATATTTCCCTTTCTATAATAGAATTTTGAAGACCCATCCTCTTTATTTACTTATTCGGATATTCTTGACACCATTTATAAACTATGGTAATCTAATTCTATTGTATGAGTAAGAATATTGATAAAATTTGGGAGGATGTTCTTGATATTATTAAGAAGGAGTTGAAAGAATACACCTTTTCAACATGGTTATTGCCAACTAAGGCATCATCTCTAAAAGAAAATGTATTATATATTGATGTTCCAAATCCTTTTTTTGCCGATTGGATATCAGAGCATTTCCTGGATAGATTGGAAGAAATTTCAACGGATCTTTTCAAAATCAATATAAAAATTAAACTAATACCTATATCAGAAAATGCTAACACATTTATAAAATACACTCCTGAAAATATTGTTTCAAAACCTGAAAATATCTCTGTATTTTTACCAAGATACACATTTGAATCATTTGTTGTCGGAAATAGTAATCAATTTGCTTTTGCAGGATCAACAGCTGTGGCAGAAAAGCCAGGAAAGACATATAACCCTCTCTTTATTTACGGTGGTGTTGGTCTTGGTAAAACACATCTTGCTCAAGCAATTGGCAATTATATCCTTGTAAATAACACCAATTATAAGGTATATTATACACCTGCCGAGAAATTTATGAATGACCTTGTAACGGCTTTTCAAACCAACACTACAATATCATTTAAAAAAAGATATAGACAATATCATATTCTTATTTTAGATGATATTCAATTTCTATCAGGTAAAGAAAGATTACAAGAGGAGGTTTTCCATACATTTAATGCTCTTTATAATTCACATAGACAGCTTGTACTTACAAGCGATAAGCCACCAAGAGAAATTAAAAACCTTGAAGAAAGGCTTGTTTCCCGCTTTCAATCAGGTTTAATTGTTGATATACAACCACCTGATCTTATAACAAGAATAGCTATTCTAAAAAATAAAATCGAGAAAGAAAACCTTTCTATTCCTGAAGATGTTATATTCTTTATAGCTGAAAATATAACATCTAATATAAGAGAACTTGAAAGCTCAGTAATCAAACTTCTCGCATTTGCTTCTCTTACAAAAACTAAAATCGATCTAAAAACAGCAGAAATAGCTCTCAAACCTTTATTAAATGTCAAGAAAGATATCAATGTCAGTTTTGATGAAATTCTAATTTTTATTGTAAATCAAACAAAAATCAATAAAAACCTTTTATTAAGCCAAAGTAGGATTGAGAATATTGCCCTTGCCCGACAAATTATAATGTATCTTTCAAGGAAGTTAACAAACCTTTCATTAAAAGAAATTGCAATTAATCTAAATAGAAAAGATCACACTACTGTAATTTCCGGAATAAAAAAGATTGAACATTTAATAATTAATGATGAAAACTTCAAGAATAAGATAAACACATACCTTAGTGGATTAGGTTATGAATAAGATGTGGATATTTATGTGGATATTTATTTTAAAAAAGTTATCCACTTTTTTCATAACATTATCCACTATAAATATAGTGCATAAATCACGTTATTATATTAATTACCTATTTTTATACACATATCAACACTACTACTACAACTATTACTATAATATTATAATATAGTATATATATATTAAGGAGGAGCTATGAAATTTAAGGTTGAAAAAGATGAACTATTAAAAGTACTTCAAAAAGTAACAGGTATAGTACCACAAAGGACATCTTTTGAAATACTAACAAGTATTTTTATTCATACACTTGAGAATAAGATAGAAATTTCAAGTACAGATCTTGATATGGCTATAACATCTTCTTGTAACGCAGATATTATACAAAAAGGAGATGTTGTCATTAATGCAAGGCGTTTTCATATGTTCATCAAAGAGGTTTTTGATCATGAAATAGAGATTGAGATTGTTGATAAGGAATTTATTATTAAAACATCGAATGGAAATTGTAAAATGCCTATTGCTGAGGTTGGAAAATTTCCACAAATTCCTGAATTTACAAATCCTCCAATATTCAAAATGGAATCTTCTAAATTTATTGATTATATAGACAGAACATCATTTATTGTTTCTAAAGATGAAATGAAACCAAGTATTACAGGTGTGTATTTCTATATAAAAGATACTGTGCTTTTTATAGTAGCAACAGATGGTCATAGATTAGTCGAGCTGAAAGAAAATAATATTTCACCAACAGGAGATTTTAATGCAATTATTCCCCCAAAATCGCTAAATCATTTAAAGAGAATAACAGAAGAGAATAGTGGTGAAATAGAAGTTTACTTTGAATCAAATAGTGTAGGATTTAGAATAAACAATGATTTTATCTCTTCAAAAATAATTTCCGGCGAGTTTCCAAAGTATAAAGAAATAATTCCAAAAGATAACGATAAAATAGTTTTAGTAAAAAAAGATGAATTCTTCTCTGCTATAAAAAGAGCTTCGATATTTGC
>CBDVEF010000265.1:0-2979 GCA_965372935.1 uncultured bacterium
ATCTATATATCAAGCAAGCTAAAATACAAGACATTATTATTGAAGACAATGTGTTTAAAGGTGTAGTTTCTGAAACGGGTATGTATTATAGAGCAAAGGCATGTATACTCACAACCGGAACATTTATGAAGGGGTTAATCCATATAGGATTAACACATTTTAATTCTGGCAGATTGGGAGAACCGTCATCTATAGGTTTATCAGACAAATTAAAATTGATAGGGCATACTATAAAAAGATTTAAAACAGGAACACCTGCCAGAATCGATGGAAAATCTATAGATTTTGGAGAGATGGATAAGCAGAATGGTGATGAAAACCCGGTTCATTTTTCTATGAGAACGGAAAATTTTAACCCTATTCAGGTTCCCTGTTATATTACAAGGACAAATACTAAAACACATAAGATAATAACTAATAATCTTGATAAAGCACCACTATATACAGGAATAATAGAGGGGGTTGGTCCAAGATACTGTCCGTCAATAGAAGATAAAATTGTAAGGTTTAAGGATAGGGAAAGCCATATAGTATTTGTTGAACCCGAAGGTTTACATACAAATGAGTATTATATAAATGGTCTTTCCACCAGCTTGCCTGTTGATGTTCAAATTCAATTTTATCACACCTTACCCGGACTTAAGAAAGCTGAAATAATTAGGCCGGCATATGCAATAGAGTATGATTGTATTGAATCTACAGAACTTAAGAACACACTTGAAAGTAAAATTGTTAAGAATTTATATTTTGCAGGGCAAATTAACGGAACAAGCGGATATGAGGAGGCAGCTGTCCAGGGTTTAATAGCAGGGGTTAATGCTTCAGCCAGGATAAAGTCTCAAGATCCATTAATATTAGGAAGGGAAACCTCATATATAGGCATTTTAATAGATGATCTTACTACCAAAGTTTCAAACGAACCTTACAGAATGTTTACATCAAGAGCCGAATATAGATTGATACTCAGGCAAGATAATGCTGATGAAAGATTGCTCAAGTATGGGGTTAAATATGGATTGATAGAAAAGAAATATCTGGACAAGGTAAAATTACGAGTTAAAACAGTTGAAAAAACTATTAAGGATTTTAAGCATATATTCATAAATCCGTTAAAGTTAAGTGAAGTATTAGAAAATACGGATTTCAGGATTAGGGAATCTACAAGTTTGTATAAATTATATAAAAGACCTGATTTAGATTATGAAAAATTATTTACAATTACACCGGAAGTCAACCAGGATATTAAATATAAAGTATATATATATGCAAAATATGAGGGTTACATTGAGAGACAGGTAAAGCATATAAAGGAAATCGAGAAAATAAGGAATATTAAATTACCAGACAATATATGTTTTAAGAATATAAAAATTATATCTCATGAAGGGAGAGAAAAATTGGAATATTTCAAACCTCAGACTATCGGTGAGGCATTGCAAATTTCCGGTGTAAGCCCCTCAGATATTGAAGCATTAATTTTGTGGTTAGATAAATGGAGGAAATAGCTATATTGACATATTATCAATATCAAATTTGGAAAGTACGATATTTATTTTATTCATTAGAAGTTTAAGGGCTTCAATATCATAAGAAAGCATCTGTATTGTTGTAAATTCATTCTCAAAGCTCATTATAATATTATTAATATTACCATTATTCTCTTTTGTAATATTACTTATATCATAAATCAAAGTATTTATTGAATCAATATGATTGAAAGTATTATTTACCATTTTCTTGATTTCGTTTCCATTTTTAAAGTTTTCATTCATAACATCAGTAATCGATGAAATTGCGTTTTGTGCAGTTTTGACACTATTTCTAACTATTTGAATATTCTCTCTTCCCTCTCCCATAGTATTATATAAATCATTTGTTTGTTCAAGTATTTCATCAGTTGTAATACTTATATTTTCAATCATTTTATGTGTTTGTTCTGAAAGAAGACCTATTTCATCGGCGAGAACCTTAAATCCTTTACCGTATTCGCCTGCATGAGCAGCTTCAATAGAAGCATTTATTGACAGAAGATTTGTCTTGTGAGATATACCCATTATTATATTTATAAAATTCGTAATATTATTAATTGAAGAGATTAGTTTTTCAATAGTATCTCCTGTATTATGTATGAAATTATCAATTACTTTACTTATCTCTATTAGCTTATATATTCCACCTACCGATTCATTAATTAATTCCTCATTTTTCTTATTGATTTCAACAATCTTTTCAGAGTTATTTTTTAACAATATACCGATATCCTTAACTTTATTACTTCTATCAACAGATTTTTCGACTATTTCAATTTGATTGGCTGATTTGCTAGTTATATTATTCGCAATGGAGGTTATTTCAGATGTAACAGTATTCATCTCTTCGGATATAGAAAACAATTTGTTTATACTGGTATTCAATTTCTCTGATGAATTAAGTAAAGGGTAAAGCAGTTTACTGATCTTGATAGAATGTCCTAACTGCTCGGATAATTGTTTTATCAGATATATATCATTTTCACTAAATGCATTATTTTTTTTATGTTCAAAATCAAGAACTCCCAGTATTTCATTGTCAATAATTATTGGAATTGTAATTTCAGATTGAGTATCTTTGTTTAAATTTATATAATATTTTTCTTTAGACGTATCATTTATTATAATGGGTTGTTTCGATTCTATAGCCCTATGTGCAACACCCTTAACATCCTTAAATTTAACGGGGGTATCAAGCCATCCCTTGGAAGATTGAAATAGAAGAATTGTTTCATCGGTATCAGGTTCATATATTGCAAAATTCAAATCCGACCAATCAACAATTTTTTTTGAAAGAACTGCGATTTTCGATATAACCTCTTTTAAACTGAATTGTGTTGCAATTACAGATTCAATTTCAAGTAATATTCGATATTCGCTTACCTTAAATGAATTAGAGAGTAAAATTTTAAAAATATAGTGGATAAAAAATATCCCTATAAAAGAAAAT
>CBDVEF010000266.1:0-2976 GCA_965372935.1 uncultured bacterium
AGCTCTAACTTTCCTTCCATAGGTGGGAGGGACTTGAAGGGAGGGTGAAAAAGATATGACTTCACGAATAAACAAGAAATGGACATCAGACTCCAGACATCAGACATCAGCCGAGAAGTGAAAGAAATGAATGGATATTGTCAAGATGACAAGTGTCGTCCCCAAATACCAATTTAGTGTAACATCTATGTCAATATATTTTATATATAAATTTTGGGGGCAGTCGCCTACTTTCTCAAACTCATCAGGAAAAAAGGGAATAGTCAAGAATTTGAAAATTTGAGAAAATAAAAGGGTAAGATTTTGCAATGACACATTTTATAGATATGAGATGTAATCTTTCAAATTTTTAATAAGGTAAAAGGGAATAGACAAAACAGGTTTGCAAAATAGCTTTTGCTGTTGAGAAATTTTTATTCCAAAGGGAATTGAATATTTTTCAAGGTATATATGCATACTCCTTAATCTTCCGGTTTTCCCGGCTTTTACTTCAATAGGAAAAACTTTTGAACCACCTATCCGGATAATATAATCAACTTCCGCACTACTGCTCTTTGCTTCTCTTTCCCAGTAATAAATAGAAGGTTCCTTATAATATTCCTGATATGCTATTAATTCTTGACCAACAAACTGCTCCGCAATAGCACCTGAATAGACATCAATAAGATTATTTTTTATTAAAATATCTTCACTGATTCCACAAATATTTTGCATAAGACCTATATCAAGGAATATAACCTTAAAATGTCTTTCATTAGAATAAAAATCTATAGGAGGGACTCCTCCTCGTGATTTTTTTACTCTATAAATAATGCCTGTTTTTTCGAGAAGCTCCATAGCATTCTTCAGTTCTCGAGATTGAATTTCTCTATCAACATGAGAATATTTGAATTTTTTACCAATCATTTTTGCTGCTGCATAAAATAATTTCTGAAGGTATTTAAACTTTGTTTTATTTGCATATTTGCCAAAATCATCTCTGAAAGTCTGAATTATTATTGTCTGACATATTATGCATTTTTTTAAATTTCCATTCGTTATATATTCTTTTACAACAGCAGGCATTCCTCCAATGATTGAATATTTCTTTATTAAAGAAATTAATTTATTATGAATTGCATCATTAATAGTGGAATCAAGTTTTAAATTTTCAATAAATTCTCTTAGTTTGTTTTCTTTTATAGCATCAAGAAACTCAAGAAAAGATAAAGGTTTCATATATAGATATTGAACTCTACCTACTGGCATTCTAAAATTTTCCTGTGAAAGAGTAAATTCAAGAAGTGAACCAGCACCAATAACATGCAATCCCGGGTTCTTTTCATAAAAATATCTTAATGATCTAATTGCTTCCGGGCACTCTTGTATTTCATCAAAAAAAAGAAGAGTGTTTCCCTCTATTATATCCTTATTTTCAATAAGAGATATACACTCAAGTATGTTTCCCGGTTCAAGTGTCTTGAAACATTTCTTATATTCAGGATTAAGCTCAAAGTTTATAGTAATTAATTCATGAAATTCAGTATTGCCAAATTCTGTTATTGTATAGGTTTTACCTACTTGTCTTGCACCTCGAACAAGTAATGGGTATCTATTTTTATTAAGTTTCCATTCATTTAAAATCTTTTCTACATCTCTTTTCATAAACCCTTATAAGTTAATATATTATTCTATAACGCTTTTGAATAAAACACAAGGTTATTATATGCTATATTTGAATAAAATGCAAGGTTATGGAAGATTCCAGAGAAAATAAGGGGGTCAGGTCTCTCTATTACTATTATCTTTGACATATATATTTGCAAAAATAGGATTTATTTCAGATGAACTCAGGAAAGTGTTTAGTTTTGAGATTTGATACTATGCCACCGAAAAGGGGAGAGGGCATAGAAATGAATGGATATTGTCAAGATGACAAGCACCGTCCCCAAATACCAATATTATCCACATATCAAGCAATTCGGTAATCATATCGATTTCTCCTTATTGTTGACATATACGTGTAAATAAAATAGAATAAACATAAGCGACAATAATCTATTAAAAAGGAGAATTTTATGAAAAGGTTATTTTTTACAATTATTTTACTATTATTTACTGTTTCCGTTTTTGGCAGTAATTTTAATATCAACCGAGCCAGAAATTTTACATCCATTGAAGAAGTATTTAATAACAAATGGACAAATAGTACAAGAGGTGATTCATTAAACTGTACACTTATCGGGGGTTGGTTTTGTGGACCTGATTATATTGTGTTTGTAGTTGACACAATTGCATATATAGGGGATGGAAGCTATTTGAAGATATTGAACATAAATGATGCATCAAACCCACAATTACTTGGTAAGATAAAATTACTATCAATAGCAAATGATGTATATGTCAAGGACACAATTGCATATATAGCTGATGTTGGAGATGGACTTCGTCTCATAAATGTATCGGATCCTTCAAGTCCTACAGAGATAGGTTTCTATGATACAGAAGGTTATGCTATAGGCGTATATGTTCAGGACACAATTGCATATATCGCTGATCGTGATAATGGACTTTGTATTTTAAATATATCGGATCCTTCAAGTCCCACAGAGATTGGTTTCTATGATACGGGAGATTTGGCTGTAGGCGTATACGTTCAGGACACAATTGCATATATAGCTGATGTTGGAGATGGACTTCGCATTATAAATGTATCTAATCTAACGAATCCCATAGAGATAGGTTTCTATGATACGGGAAATAATGCTATTGATATATATGTCAAGGACACAATTGCATATATAGCAGATTATTTGGATGGACTTCGTCTTATAAATGTATCAGATCCTACAAACCCCACAGAGATTGGTTTTTATGATACGGGAGGTTTGGCTGTAGGCGTATATGTCCAGGACTCAATTGCATATATAGCTGATCGTGTTGATGGACTTCGTCTTATAAATGTATCAGATCCTACAAACCCCACAGAGATTGGTT
>CBDVEF010000267.1:0-2969 GCA_965372935.1 uncultured bacterium
GATATTCATATGTAGATTATATGATAATTGACAATATTCAAAATTTAATGCTCTTACCAGAAGACAAATGGGAAGGTATAATTGGTTTTCTTAATACATTAATTGCTAAGCAGAAGTTCTTAATCCTTGCTTCAGATAGAGAATTATTTAAGCCACTTAATAAGATTAGCAACATTACATTGCAAACACTTGATAGTCCTGATTTCGATTTAAAAAAGATGTTTATTAAACATTGGTTTGCAAAGAATAAGTTAAAATTAAAACAGGATATTCTTAATTTATTGGCTTATAGTATAGGAAAAAATTTCGGAGACACTGAAGAGAGACTCAATAGTTTATATAATAATTTGATAAAATCAAAACCTGATTTTACAATAAATGATGTACTTAATATTTTCCCTGATTTAAGAATTATATCCGAATCAAAAGAGACCATTCAGATAAGTCCAAGTGTTGAGCATAAAGATTTTAAGATAGGTGAAATGTTCACTCTGGACAGATTAATCAATGATTATATTTGAGGTTAAAATATGGCAATGAAAGGAACTAGTAATGAGGCTAGTTTACCCGATATCATTCAATTAATCTCCCAGGGAAAACGAACAGGTGTATTAAGTGTTACAAATAGAAAGGATTTCGGGGATATTTACTTCAGAGATGGAAATATTGTTTACAGTACTATTGTTAATAATAAATTCAAATTATGCGATATATTGATAAGTGCGAAGGAAATAACAAGAGAAGATTCTGAAAAGGCAATTGAAATACAAAAAACAGATGATTTCAAAAAAAGAATCGGTGAAATATTAGTAGAATTAAAATTTATTACAAAAGAGAAACTTTTTAACTATGTAAAAAAACAGATTGAAGAAGTTGTGTTTACAATATTCAAATGGGAAAATATCTACTTTAATTTTGAACCAAACATTCATCCTCCAAAGGATCTTGAAATAATCTCATTTCGACCCGAGGATATATTATTGAAAATCGCAACAAGAATTGATGAATGGGATCTTCTAAAAGATAAAATTCCTACAGATGATACTATTCTTATTCAAAAGAAAGATATTGATTTGACAACTTTTGAAAGGCGGGAAATAGAAATATTTGAAATTGTAAATGGTAAAAGGAGTCTAAAAGAAATTTTTAATATAGCACCTTATACAAAATCTGAAGTTAGTAAAATCGTATACATACTCCTAAATAAAAATTCTATTGCAGAATTAGGAACAAAAAAGACGAGTAATATAGAAGCAATATCCCAAATTGAAGAACATAGAAACCTTGGAATTGCATTCTTGAAAACAGATATGTTTAATGAAGCAATAAGAGAATTCAAAACAATTATTTCACAGGATAGAGAAAATGCAGAAATCTACTTCTATGTTGGGCTTGCTTTTCAGAAAAAGGGGCAATTAAAAGAAGCAATTAATTATTATCAAAAATCATATAACATTAATCCAAAAAAATTAGCACTTATTAATAATTATGCTGTCCTATTAGAGGAGATGGAACAATTTTCAAGAATCGAGGAGCTTTATAAAAACGCTTTATCAATCGATGTAACGAATAAGAAACTGATTGCGAATCTTGGAATTTATTATTTTAAAACAGGAGAATTTGATGATGCTGCCGAATTACTCTCCGAGGCTGCTGCGGAAGATCAGAATCTTATTTATCCATTAGCTTACCTGGCTGAATATTCTCTACATCAAAATAATCTCGATAATGCAATCGGATTTATTGAAGAAATAATTGAAAGAAAATACAAAACACCTGAAATATTCTCTTTCCTTGGTGCTTTACATATTAAAAAAGGAGATTTGCCTAAAGCTGAAGAGTGCTTTCTTAATGCTATAGATGCTGATAACAGGTATCTTGATTCACATATTGAACTTGCAAACTTATACTATAAGAAAGGAAAGTTTTCAGATGCAAAGGATCATTTGAATATGATAATTCAACTTAATGGTGATGATTTTGAAACACTCTTTAAATTAGGAAATATTTACTTCAAGGAAAGAGAATTCGAACTTGCTCTAAAATACTGGGAAAAAGCTCTTATCTTCGAACCGAATAATTCTACATTAAGAAAAAACATAAGATTGCTAAAAGAGCAAGCCAAAGGTAATATAGATGGATAATACCGATTATACGGGACTTGAAGTTTTTATCAAAAGAATAACGGAAAACACGGGTTATGATTTTTCCGGATATAAAGAGAAGCCATTAAAAAGAAGAATAAGAGTTATTTTGAGAAAACATAAACTCGATAATGTAAAAGAGCTTTTAAACTATTTCTATTTACATCCTGATGAATATTCAGAGATTGTGAAAATAATTACAATAAATGTAACTGAATTTTTTAGAAATATTGAAGTATTCACTGAAATTGAGGAGCTAATTATAAAAGATTTGTCACAAGGACATAGATATAATATTTTAAGTGCAGGATGTGCAACAGGAGAGGAACCATATTCGATTGCTATGATAATTGAATTTATAAAGAAAAGCTATAATATAACATACAATATTTCAGCAATTGACATTGATAAGGAAGCTATAAAAAAAACTCAAATAGCTATCTATCCTATAGAAGAGTATAAAAGTATACCTGATAAATACAAACAATATGTATCGGTAAATGACAAAACATTTACTATAAACGACTGTATTAAACAAAATGTCAATATAGCTACTATAAATTTGCATGATATTGATTCTTTATTAGATTTAAAATTTAACATTATTGTTTGTAGAAATGTTTTTATCTACTTCAATAAGGAATTTCAAAATAAAATCACAAGTAAATTCTATAATTTATTAAAGACTGATGGATATCTTATTTTAGGAAAAGTAGAAACATTATCATCATATGTAAAAGATAAATTTGATCTAATAGATTTAACGAATAGGATATATAGAAAAAAATGAAAAAAACAGTGCATATTGGTGAATTTATAATTGCG
>CBDVEF010000268.1:0-2966 GCA_965372935.1 uncultured bacterium
TCTGAGGTTTATTGCCTATCTTGTGGGAATTATATCACAAGATTAGTGGGAGAGCTTTCTTTAAAAAGTGATATGGTAATATAATCTTTTTTTCTTTTTTCAGCGTGACCCCCTTTGTGTATTTTGGGGTAGTCAAGGGAACGGGGGGGTTGACATAAAAACCTAATTTGATATAATGTGTTTATGATTAAATTTCAAATAAATGGTATGAAAATATATGGCTTTCATGGTGTCCTTGAAGAAGAGAGGGAAATAGGTCAATTTTTCAGTATAGATATTGAGTATATGATAAAAAATGAGAAGCCATATCCCGATTATACAGAAATAGTACAAAGGGCAAATGAAATTTTCCTTGAGTTTAAATATAACTACCTTGAAGAAATTACTGAAACAGTATGTAATAAATTGCTATCCGAATTCAAAATAGAAAATATAAAAGTTTCTATACGAAAATTACACCCTCCTATCAATGTAAGCTTAGATAATATTACCTGCATAATTGAAAAGAGTAAATGAAAGATGTTATCTTATCTATAGGCTCAAATTTGGGGAACAGAATCGAATTTCTAAAATCTTCGATAAAAAATTTAGAGATATTGAAAGATGTTGTAATAGTTAAAGTTTCCGATGTTTATAAAACAGAACCAATTGGTGTAAGTAAACAGAGCAATTACTTTAATAGTATAGTTTACTTAAAAACAGATCTTTCTCCTAATGATTTACTTAGTGAAATTAATGAAATTGAAAAAATGTATAAGAGAGAAAGAATAATAAAATGGGGACCAAGAACACTGGATATAGATATTATTGATTATGACAATAAAATAATAAACACTGAACAATTAACATTGCCACACCCAAGAATGCATAAAAGAAGATTTGTATTAATTCCAATGACTGAAATAGACCCCTATTATATTCATCCACTTTATAACATTTCACTCTTTACAATGCTAAAACAGACAGAAAAGCAAAAATGTGTTAAAATGAATATGGAGAATTGGTATAATGAATAAAAGATTTATAACAATTGAAGGAGTTATAGGAGCAGGCAAGACAACATTATCTGAATTAATTGCGAATTATTATAATGCTGATTTAATACTGGAAGAGGTTGAATCTAATCCATTTCTTTCTAATTTTTATAAAAATAGAAAGCAATATGCGTTTCAAACACAGTTGTATTTTCTTCTTTCACGTTTTAAACAGACACAGGAATCAAAGCAATTAAATCTTTTTAAGAATATCGTAGTTTCAGATTATCTATTTCATAAGGATTGGATATTTGCAGAAATAAATCTTGATGAGAATGAATTCACTATGTATAAGTCCATTTACAATCTTATGAAAAGTCAAATACCTTCTCCAGATATCGTTATCTATCTTCAGGCATCACTGGACACTCTTCTCAGACATATTCGACTAAGAGATAGATCATTCGAGAATAACATAAATCATGAGTATCTTAAAATATTAATTGAGAAGTATAATGAATATTTCTTTAAATATTCAGATTCACCATTAATTGTAATAAATATCGATAAAATCGATTTCAATAGTAGTAAGTTTGATTTTAAATATTTCATAAATGAGATTGAATCTGATTTTAATGGTAAAAAATATTTATCATATAATTTAGACATAGAGGGACAATAATGAGGATAATAACAAATATTGAGGAGATGCAAAATTATTCGAAGGAACAGAAAAGAAATCGCAAGATAATTGCATTTGTCCCAACAATGGGAAATTTACACGCAGGGCATATAAGTCTTGTTAAAATTGTTAGAAGAAAATGCGATATACTTGTTGTAAGTCTATTTGTGAACCCTACTCAATTCGGATCTGGAGAAGATTTCGATAGTTACCCAAGAACATTCAAAGATGATAAAGTAAAATTAGAGAAAGAAGGTGTTGATATAATTTTTTATCCATCTGAGAAGGAAATGTATAAGAATTCCAAAACAACTGTATATGTAAATGAATATTCTTCTATATTATGTGGGATTTCCCGCCCTGCTCACTTTCAAGGTGTAACGACTGTAGTAGTTAAGTTATTTAATATTATCAAACCTGATATTGCAATATTCGGAGAGAAGGATGCTCAACAAGCTTTTATAATTAGAAAAATGGCAAGAGATCTTAATTTCGATATAACGATAGAGACAGGAGCAATAATCAGAGAATCCAATGGATTGGCAATGAGTTCAAGAAACAGTTATCTTACGGATAGTCAAAGAGAACAGGCATCTCATATATATAAGAGTCTTATTGGGGCTAAAGATTTAATTAGGAATGGTGAAAAAGATGTTAATAATATCAAGAATTATATAGGCAAAGTAATTAGAGATAGTGGTATGGGAAAAATTGATTATATAGAAATTGTTGATGATAGTAGCTTTAACTCAATAGATTCGATAAAAGACTCTATTAGAATTCTAATAGCAGTTTATGTTGGTAAAACACGCCTAATAGACAACATAAAGGTTGATGTATGAAAAAGGCAATTATTCTTGCCGCTGGGCTTGGAAAGAGGATGAAATCTAATAGACCTAAGGTAATGCATAGGATTTTAGGAAAGCCAATGCTTGAATATGTTATTGAATCTTCTAAAAAAGCAGGCATTGATAAACAAATAATAATTGTTGGGAATAAAAAAGAGGAGATAATTGATTATTTTGGGGATTATTTGATTTATATAGAACAAAGAAATTTACTTGGCACTGGAGATGCCATAAAATCAGCTGTAGGGCAAATAGATAATAATGATACAATTATTATACTATATGGCGATGCCCCCTGTATAACAAGCGAGACATTAAAAAATGCTCTTGATTTTCATAATTCTCAGAATATTTCCTGCACACTTCTTACAGCTACTGTTGATAATCCGTACGGTTACGGAAGAGTAATAGAATATAATGGTTATGTAATAGAAATCGTAGAGGAAAAGGATACAAATGAAA
>CBDVEF010000269.1:0-2965 GCA_965372935.1 uncultured bacterium
TATTCTTTCTAACTGTCATTCCCCCCTCCCGTGATTCGCGTCATTCCTGCGAAAGCAGGAATCTACCTCTTTTTGTTATATTATCCAAAATATGTCTTATTCTCAGTCCTCAAATTCTTTTATCAGTTTATCCAAATTCAGATTCAACCCGTTAATCCAAAAAATCAATTTACCTTTTTTAATCATAAAAATAGATGGAAATTCATCCGTTTTAAAAATCTTTTTTACATTATCTTTACTGCTAATAATAATTCTACAATCAATATCCAAATCCTTTAAAAAATCCATTGTACCTTGCTTATCCGACACAGAGATAAATATTGTTTTTCAATCACACAATTTTTTCACACTTTTAAGTCTTAAAAGCGTAGATATAGATGCTTCGGAATGTGCATCGAATATAATTACTATTTTTTCTCCTGTATATAAATCCTTTTTATTTAATTTCCTCCCTTGAATATCAATTAATTTAAAATTATCTTTAAGTTTTAAATCATTACTTATTAACATACCTTTTTCAATATTTTCATGCGGTATACCACATCCGATTTTCTTTATTAAGGAATCATTATTAAGGTCAATTCTGTTTAATCTTGCATATGTATCCCCGTTAACATTCCTCCAGCCGGAAATCAATATATATTCACCGGGTATTAAATCTACACTATTTGTATCTTTGTCATCGGATATGTCTGGCTCAAGAGAAATCAATTCTCCGTCTTGAAATTGATTTAATGTAAAATCATAATAATAACGCAATCGTTGAAGTTCCTCTTTTTCATTGTCATAAAAAACGATTTTAAGATTATATAATTCTCTTTCCTCCCCCTTTTCTCTTGATATACTCTCCCATTTTTTATTGTAATACTCAAGAGCTTTCGCATCATAACTCAATCTGGCGGGAATCCCTTTACTCCGTAATATGCAGACTTCAAGAATAGATTTTTCAACGGGTCTGGCAATTTTACCTTTAAGTGTCTGAATAGGATTTAGCATCCCACCAAACCTGCTTTTATATCTATCCTGTATAGTGTCAATATTAGTGTCTACATAATCAATAACAGCTTTCACTACACTATCGATATTATCCCTATCCGAGTTTGGGAATAATTGCAGTAAAGTATCCTCATATATGCTAAAACTTTCATAATATACCCTTGGTTTTAATAAATATTTTATCTCTATAGAATCACTTAGAGAACCTATATTTCCCTTTATTCCTTTATACCAATTAAAATATCTAATTATTTCCTTCGAGTTGATAGTTACTAAATCTTTTGAATCTATAGAGGAAAGAATTTTAATAAAATCTTTTTTATCTTCATTATTACTTAAACTATCATATACATTTAATATCTCCTTATGATTACCTCTTGCCCTATCGATTAAATCTATTAATAAGCTATCATCTTTATCTATCATAGAAATCCTGAAATTTTCTCTTATAGGGGAAAGATTCGAAAGATGTATTTTTTGAGTAGAGAATAGACTTTTATCCGGTTTATATTTTCTAACTTTCTTTTTATATTTTGCCTTAGGTATTGTATAAAACCAAAAGGAGGTATCTTTAAATGCCATATTCTTTAGGGTTAAGGACACGGAATCCTGATCTCCTCTTATAATCGACCAGGATATAAGACTATCTTTTGAAACCACAATCAGTAAATCGGTTTTACCTATGCAAATCGAATAATTACCCTTTTTATCCGTTTTTCCACTTTCTATTTTTCTAAAGGCGGAATAATTATAAACATAAATCGAAACATCCGCACTATCAACAGGTAGATTGATTTTATTATGTACATACACATTCATTATTTTTGTAATCGTATAATTCTTTGTAACATTCATAATGGAATACATCGAATCAATATGCAATGAAGGTTCATTGTCGGAATCGACATTTCCCCATGCCGAGCATTTAATCAATGCAGCTCTCTTTGTTGGATTGGTAAACCATGTACTGCCAAAATCTGTCATTTCCCCTCCGCCAATAAAATGCCATCTCCCACCATACCAGACCTCTACCCATGAATGATTACTATTGGTAAATGGCCACCATGGTGCAAAAGCATGTCTTGCAGGAATATAAACTGTTCTAAGCGCCATAATAAGAAGTGAAGTCATCTCTTCACACCTTCCGAATCCTCTCTTTATAGTCGTTATTTGACTTTGATCCCATCCGTAGGTCGGTTTATATTTCATATGTGTAAAAACCCATTCATTTATCCTTATTGCAGCATTATGCATATCATCTATTCCCTCAATAAGATCAAGAAGCGTATCGGAATAGATAGATCTAAATTTATTTAGCGGTTCCTGAGAAACCCTATAAGGAAGAATATAACGATAAAATAACAGAGGTGGAACATTTTCACTCCAAACTAACCGCTTTTTTGCCTTTCTGATTGCATTAAAATCCGATTTGATAAATTGCTTATCGATTTCAACAATATCCGATTGGGGCATATACTTCAAAAGTGATTCCACCCAAATCTCATCCTCCCCTGTCATAGATTTTATATCATTAATATTGTCAATATTTTCCCCGGCTCTCGAAAAGTTTTTAGCCGAAATTTGATTATATAAAGTAAAAAATATCAAGATAAAATAAATAGTTCTCATATAAATTATCTCCTTACGGTTTTTCTGCATTCCTTTAATATACTTTTTGGAATGAACAGATATGATAACCCTATTAATACAGGGATTATCAGTAAATCATCAATTAGACCAAGTACCGGGATAAAATCGGGAATTAAATCTATTGGGGATAATGCATAAGTTATTGCAATAACAATAAATATTTTTGAGATTAAAGGAATTTTCTTTCTGTTTTTTAGACAGAATAGTACACTGATTTCCTTTTTGATCCTATATTTAATGTATTTTATTGTTTTTTTCACATCATTAAAAAATATCAAAATATAGTAATATAATTTGTATCAATGATAAAAGAATGATC
>CBDVEF010000270.1:0-2930 GCA_965372935.1 uncultured bacterium
TCCCTCCTTGTCATTGCGAGGAGTGAAACGACGAAGCAATCTAACTTCACTCTTGTGGGATTGCTTCACTTCGTTCGCAATGACATGGTTATTTTTGTGAATCGTAAATCATTAATCGTGAATTGTAGGGGCGTATAATTATACGCCCTAATTTATGTAATAAAAGCAAAAATATTATTCTCTTCCCCTTAGTGAAATTCGTGTTTTATATCTCCCTCTTTGTCTTTCTGAAAAGTTAAAAGATTATTCTCTTCCATTAGTGAAATTCGTTGTTATTTCTTTCTTTCCCTTCTCGGCTGATGTCTGACGTCTGGTGTCTATTATCTTTTATTCGTGAATTCGTGGTTATTTCTCTCCTCCTGTTATCTCTTCCCTTTGTGAAATTCGTCATAAATTCGTTAATTCGTCGTGGATCTCACCTCTCCGTTGTTTATTCTCTTCGTGTACCATCTATTCACTCGAATTTAATTTGTTTGACAAATAAATGTAGATATTCTACTATATCATTATGAAAAGAATATTATTCCTCATTTTATTAATTTCAATACTTCTGCCTTCTCTACTCAATTCCGAATTTAAATATGAAGAAAAACAGATTCAGAATGCTGTAGATTTTATATTTCAGAATGATACTTCAATGGCAAATAAAATTCTTGACAGATTGATATATATATCCTCTGATCATAATATACTTATGGGGGCATATTTTTGGAAAGGATATATCCGTTATTCAAATGATGATTTCAACAGAGCTATTATAGACTTTAAAAATTCAATAAAGTATTCTAACAATAGTGAATCCGAATCGGTATTGAACCTCTGGATAGGAAAATCTTATTACCAAATTAACGATTTATTTGAATCTGAAAAACATTTTTCACTTATCGATAAGAATAATATATGGATAGATCTTTTATCTGAACTAATGTTTTATAAAGCATTAAAAGATTTCAAAGCTGAAAATATAGAAAATGCAATTGAAATTCTCAATGAACTTTTAAAAATTAAAAACCCATCATGGATACAGTCAAATATATTCTACTCATATTATTATCTAAAGCATTACATTTCCACTGATATGGATTTCTATGAAAATCTTAGTAAATCCATACCTTATGATACCACAGGTAAACTATACTTAATTAAAGGTTATATTGATATGAATACTCAAAAGTACAAAGAGGCTGAATCCTCTTTATGCAATTCTTTAAATATAAGCACTGGTATATTTTATAAATATAGCTATCTGCTATTATTATGGGATTATATACTACAAAACAAATATGATATTTTCACCGAGGTCTACAATAGCCAAATAGACATCCCTGAATATAATGAATCCATTCTTTTCTTATATGGATATTCTTTAGAAAAAATAGATAATTACAGCAAAGCTATAGAGATATTTGACTATTTAATAGTTAATTATCCTCAATCAAAATATGTTGCTTATAGTACATTCTTCAAGGCATTATCGCTATTTAATTCATTCAAATATCAGAATGCGATCGATATATTTAGTAAATTTGAATTGACATATCCTCCTTATCATACATTATATTCATTTTCTCAATACTTCCATGCATTATCTCTTTATAAAATTAATGAATTTGAAGATGCCATTGAATATTTTAACAAAATTACAATTTCAGATCCGTCTTTTATTGACATTGACAGGGTTTATTATATGATAGCTAAATCGAATCTAAACATTAAAAAATATGCAGAAGCATTGACTTTCTTTAATATTGTTATTGATAGTTTCCCTGAAAGTAAAAATTATAATTATGCTAAATACAACATTGCAATGACAAATTATAATATGAAAAGATACCAAATAGCTTTGAAATTATTTAAAGAATTAATTGAAAACGATTCTTATCCACAGGATTCATATGAAGATGTTCTTTTTTATTCTGAAAAATGCAGGTTAAAGCTTGGATACCATAAAAATGTTGTTGATATGGCATTTGCTTTTATTAAAAAATATCCCAACACTAAGAAGACAATATCATTAACAAGAGAACTTAGCGTTTATTATAAAACAAAAAATAAATTTGACAAATTGCTTGATTTATATATTTATCTTATTGATAATATTAATAATAATGAAATAAAATCAAATTATATAAGAACGATTTCAGATATCTATATTTCCTTGAACCATTACGATAAAGCAATACTATCTTTGCAGAAATTGCCATATCCAGAATTCGATGATAAGATCCTTATATCTAACCTTTTAATTAAATTAAGTAAATATGATAAGGCTATTCAATTATTAACAGTACTATTAGAATCAGTTAATGAAAAATATAAGATAAAATTATCCTTAGGATTAGACGGCTCTCAACCAAGATTTTCAAGAGGGATAAATTTAACAGGAAAAATAAAAGGAATTGTTCATTTAGATTTATTAAAGTTTATAAGAACAGCTTATGCCCAATATATGAAATCTGAAACACTTACTTTAAATGAAGTTTCAAAAGAATTTTTAGGAGACAAAAAAAAGCCATTCAAACATACTCATTCCTCAAAATTAAAAGAAAAAGACTGGGAAACATATTATGAATATAATTTGCACGATTCAGTATTAGTTCAGGGATTATTTGAAAAATTCTGGCCAGACTTAATTGAATTTTCAAAAATAACTCAAGAACCAATATTTAATATTTCAAGAGCCGGACTTTCAAAATATATTGAAAATTATATTCTACATAATTTAAAAAAATTCAATGAAATCCCTGAAAAACACCCAACATATAATGAAATATCAGAAAGAAAAATAAGTGGAGGAGTAGAAGGAGCTTTTGTATATTCTCCAACACCAGGATTATATGAAAATATTGCAATGTTTGATTTTACTTCAATGCATACAAGTATAATTATAACTCATAATCTTTCAAAAGGAACACTTCTTGACGCAGAAC
>CBDVEF010000271.1:0-2892 GCA_965372935.1 uncultured bacterium
GTTCATCTATTATTATTTTTTTCTTCATACAATTTTCTTATCTCATCCATTATAATGTTGACAAGATATATCCTGGCTTCTTTAGTTTTCATTCCTTTCCACACATCGGGGTAAATCGGTTTACCGAATGTAACACTCAATTCGTTTTTTTTCAATATTAGATTAATAATGGATTTGTTTGTTCCAATTAAAAATGTAGGAACAATAGGAACATTCGCTTTCATCATAATAAAAGCTACACCTGGTTTTCCCTGTAATAACAGTTCATCACTAAAGTTTCTTGTCCCTTCCGGGAATATAACCAGAGGATGACCGTTATGAATCATTTTAATAGCAATCCTTATAGCGTCAACATCAATCCCACCTCTTCTTAATCGAATTGCATTCAGCTTTGAGATAATATATGCAAAAATCTTATTTGGTAAAAATAATTCCTCTTTTGCAAGAAAACAAACATCACGATCTATTACAGAAACTCCAATAAGAGGGGGATCATTATTTGAAATGTGATTTGGTGCGATTATATAAGGGGTTGCAGGCAAATTCTCTCTACCATAAACTTTCAAATGACAAAACTTATAGAAGAATAATCCCGATACTTTACGAGCGAATTTATAACTTCCCTTCATTCTTAGTCAAGATCAACTCCTTTATAAATTTTACCTGTTCATCAAATGACATATTTGTGTCATCAATGAGAATAGCATCCTCTGGTCTTTTTAGAGGACTGATTTCCCTAGTAGAATCCAATTCATCCCTTGTATTTATATCCTTTATTATAATATCCATATTTTTACAGATATTCAATTTTTTTAGATCCTTCTGCCTTCTCTTTGCTCTTTCTTCTATATCTGCGACCATAAATATTTTAATATCGGCATTTGGGAATACTACCGTTCCAATATCCCTGCCTTCACAAACTACATTTTGATTATTAGCGTATATTCTTTGTAATTCTACCATTCTTTTTCTTACAAGGCAGTATGTAGATACCCTGGAGACATTTTTCGTTACATCACTCATCCTTATCTCTTTAGATACATCTTTACCGTTTAGCATAATTTTCAATGAATCTAAATTATTAATCAATCTTATATCTATTTCGTCTTTGATTGAACTAACTTTTTTTTCATCCTCAACAGGTATATTCAAATTCAATACCTCAAGTGTATAAGCCCTATACATTGCTCCAGTATCAATATATAGATAATCCAGCTCTTTGCTTAATTCTAAGGCTGTTGTACTTTTGCCAGAAGCGGAAGGTCCATCGATTGCTATAATCATATTATCCTATTTATCTCCAATAATTAATGGTATTAATAACACAAATTTACTATCAAATCAAGTAGTATTTCATTTAATTGTGTAAATGGATATGGACAATAGTTACCACTTTAAGGAGAGAGGAAAGGATTAAATACATTCCTCTCTGTTTTAATTATTCCTACCTCCCCTCTTTATCATTCCTGCCTTCCTTCTTTGTCATTCCTGCTTCCGCAGGAATGACAACGCCATAGAGAGCGTAAATCGTAAACCGACAGTTGTGACATTGTAGGGGCGTATAATTATACGCCCTAATTAATGTAATAAAAAGGTAGAAATTATTCTCTAATTCGTGAAATAAAGTTAATATTATTCCCTCTCCTTCGTGTTATTCGTTGATATTCTCTTTCCCTTTTCGGCTGATGTCTGGCGTCTGATGTCTATTACTATTTATTCGCAAATTCGTGGTGGATCTCTCTTATTCCGTGTTTCTTCTCCCCTTTAGTGGTTATATTTCCTTTTTTCATTGACTTACTACTCGTTGACTTATATTATGAAAATGTTATATATAATTAAATATTGGGAGAAAAGAATGAAAATTTATCTGATTCAACATGCAAAATCGATGAAAAAGGAGGACAACCCGGATCGTCCATTGACTAAAGAAGGTTTAGATAATATAAGAGGGATTGCCAGGTTTCTTGATAACAATATCAAAATTCATGTAAGAAACATTTTTCACAGTGGTAAAACAAGAGCTCGGCAAACAGCAGAAATACTTGCAGATTATCTCTATCCCACTAATGGAATTATCGAGAGGGAGGATTTAAATCCACTGGATGATATATCTATTTGGGTGAAGAAAATCTTAGATATTGACGAGGATATCATAATTGTTGGACATCTTCCTCATTTAAAAAAATTATCATCATATTTGCTGACAGGTAAAGCGAATAATGATATTATAGGTTTTAAAAACGCCGGAGTTGTATGTATGGATAGAGATAAATCAGGGATATGGACAATAGGATGGATAATTACACCTGATATAATTTAATATTTAATATATTTGTATTCATTTACGTATATGCTCCTATTTTAAGACCAGAATCTAATTAGAATATGCAGGAAACGGGTTATAATCTTTCATTAGTATCATTATAATTTTAATTACTTCCATTTAATAAGTTGATCTAATAATTCTGTTTTAATAATAAAGTGTTTTTCTGAGGGGAATTTATCTTTATCTTCTATTTCAATTAATCCGAATCTTTTTAAAAATCTTTCAAAAACTCTTATGTAATAACATTTTTGAAATTGATGTTTACTGTTTGAATATAATTCATCAAAAAATTCTTTTATTAAATCGGGAAATGCTTTTAAGTATTTATCACAATAAAACTCTGATTCCCTTCTCTTATCTCCGTATTTTTGCACTAAATAAATAGAGAATGCAAATCCACCTTGAATAATCAGGGATTCCTGATATAAATCAAAAAATGCCCAATTGAATTTTTTAATAAAAGATTCAAGTATATAGATATAAAATTCATAAGTTTTTTTTGATTCTATGTATTTTTTGGCTTTTTTTGTTAAAGTCATTTTTCCATATCTTATCTTTGTACATCC
>CBDVEF010000272.1:0-2887 GCA_965372935.1 uncultured bacterium
TGTAAAAGGAATAGACTTATATATTACTACTAATTTGAAAACTATTTAACATATTGCTTATCTACATAATCACCCTCACCTTAGTCCTCTCCCATAAAGGGCGAGGAAGAAAAGCACGGAAAAGATAATAATAACACAGAAGGGGAATAATTAGAACAGAGAGGAAAGGATTTAATCCTTTCCTCTCTCCTTAAAGTGGTAAGTATGTCTATACCTATCTACCAGTATAGTATTTTCATAGTTGACAATATTATTAAAACAAATAATATGTATAATGATGATAGGTGTATTGATTAACCCGGTAGCAGGCAAAGGAAAACCTTTAAAATATTTAGATAAGGTTATTAGCTATATAGAAAATAATGGATTTAAGAGTAAAGTGGGTTACACAAAATTCAGAGGACATGAGAGTGAAATTGTAGAAAATTTTATCAACGAGGGTATTGATAAAATTATCATTATGGGGGGTGATGGGACAATTAATGAATCACTTCAAAAACTTCTTAAACATAATGTCGCTATACTCCCACTTCCTCTGGGGACAGGCGATGATTATATAAAGAGCGTCTATAAAACAAAGGATATCGATACAATTTTAAGCAAAATTGCGAATGGCAGAATAAAAAAATTCCCTGTTGGAATTGTAGATACAGAATCAGATAGATTCTATTTTATAAATGGGCTTGGTATAGGTTTTGATGCAGATGTTATTCATAATATTAATAAAATTCCTTTTCTTAAAGGTCACTCTCTCTATCTGGTTTCAATAATTCTATCTATATTTTTCTTTCACGCCATGGAAATAAGATTTAATATAAACGGATTAACTTCAAAGAGAAAGAAAACACTTATTACAACTATCGGTCTTGGCAAATATCTAGGAGGGGGAATGATGATGCTTCCGAAGATTAAGTCTCCCAGTAAATATTTTGATACCTCTATTATTGAAGAGGTTAGTAAATTTGTTTTTTTTAAAATGCTTCCATTAGTTCCAAAAGGCAAACATATACAAAGTTCCTTTGTAGAGTATATCAAAAATGTAAAATCAGTAGTTGTTGAATCTGATAAATTTATTAAATTTCATCTTGATGGTGAACTTATGCCATATAAATATAAGAAATTAGATGTCTCAATAATTAAAAATGGAGTAAATATAATAGTATGAAAATGGATTGTTATCGCAATAGGATACCTTCACTTAAGAGGAGACGCAATGGGAAACCACCCATATATTTTGATAATGCATGCATGACATTAAAGCCGGACATTGTTGTCAATGCTATCAAAGATTATTATGAAAAATATCCTGCATGCGGAGGGAGAAGTCATCATTGGTTTACAAGAGAGGTTGATGAAAAGGTATCTCTTTCAAGGGAAAAGATAGGAAAATTTATAGGTGCGAAAAAGACAGAAGAAATTATTTTTACAAGAAATACAACGGAATCCATAAACCTTATAGGGCATAGCTTCCCCTTCAGTGAAGGAGATATTGTGCTTACTACAGATAAGGAACACAATTCCAACCTGTGTATATGGAAAGACCTTGAAAATAGTAAAAAGATTAAACATATGTATGTTCCATCAAATGAGGATAATTCATTTAATTTAAATAGGTTTGAAGATATTCTAAAAAGAGAAAACGGAAATGTAAAACTTGTTAGTGTTGTACATACATCAAATCTTGACGGATATACAACGCCAGCTAAAGAAATCATTGAAATTGCTCATAGGTATAAAGCATTAGTCTTACTTGATGGGGCTCAGAGTGTTCCTCACAAGAATATAGATGTGAATGAAATTGATGTTGATTTTTTAGCATTTAGTATACATAAGATGGTAGGACCTTCCGGAAGTGGGATACTATACGGGAAATATGATCTTTTAAAGAAAATTGGAAGGTATAATGTCGGAGGAGATACAATAAGTGATGTATTTATAGATGAACAACCTATATATCTGCCACCACCTATGAAATTTGAAGCAGGTCTTCAAGATTATGCAGGAATGATAGCATCAGGAGAAGCCTGTGATTTTTTAGATGAAATTGGGAGAACAAATATAGATAAATATGAAACAGAATTAAATTCTTATATCACATCAAAACTCTCCGATTTTGAAGAGATTCAAATTATAGGTCCCGGGAATCCTGCTGAACGTTCAGGTATCTTTACATTTTTCATTAAGAAACCTACGAGAATCGATGATAATGATAAAGCTCTTGATGAAAAGTTTAGTGATGAACATAATATTATGATTAGATCCGGAATGTTCTGTGTAAATTGTTGGTTTAATAAGAAATTAAAGGAAGGAAAAATTAACAGAATTTGGTTCCCTGCATTCAGGGCATCATTTTACTTTTATAACACTAAAGAGGAGGTGGATATCTTTGTCGAAGCAATTAAAGTTGAATTGGATCGTTTAAAAGATATACCAATATTTTAATTATGGATAAATTAGTTAGAGAATATTTTATGAAGAAAATAAAAAAAGAGAATTTCGGACAGATCGAGAAAGCGGATTTTATATCAAGAGGTTCAATATGCATAGAAACCAGTGGAGATGTTATCTCAATCTATATAAAGAAGGAGGGTAATATACTAATCGATGTTAAAATGGAATGTGGTCCATGTGATCCGAATGCTATCGTTGCTACAAATATTGCAGTAGATATATTGAAGAATAAGAGGATGGATGATGTTATAAATGACAAAACGGCATTGGATAAAGAATTTTCTGCTATAATTGGGGGAGAAAGCAAGGATGGATTAACACATTTTAACAGGGTAATTACTCAGGTTAAGGAAATGCTTAAAGGGGGAAAATAATCACGGAAGAGACTTGTCAAGAATGTTGTGTATGGGATTAATATTCATAAGGTAATTCTCCA
>CBDVEF010000273.1:0-2885 GCA_965372935.1 uncultured bacterium
ATTCATTCATTTCAATTTTAAATATCTCAACTCTATCTGCAAATACGATTATTGTCGATACAACTGGCACCGGAGATTATACAACAATTAATGAAGGTATCAATGCAGCTACTGAAGGGGACACGGTTTTAGTACATCCTGCAACCTACATAGAAAACATCGACTTCACAGGAAAAAATATCATTGTTGCTTCTATGTACCTCATATCGGAAGATACAAATTATATTTCACAAACTGTAATCGACGGTAACCAAAACGGAAGTGTTGTTAGATTTGCAAATGGGGAAGATACTACAGCTGTTTTAATGGGCTTTACCATAATGAATGGAAGTAATACGGTCGGAGGTGGAATATATAGTAATGGATCAAGCCCGAGATTAGAATATCTTATAGTTGTAGGGAATACAGCAAATGCAGGCGGGGGAATTATCTGTGTTCAATCAAATGCGTCTATGAATAACTTAACTGTTTACGGTAATTCCGGGGGAGGTGTTGCGTGCAATAGTTCTGATATTAGTATAGATGATTGTATTTTATGGAATAATAATCCCGATGAGATTACTTTATATTCAGGATCACTTTCTGTGAACTATTCAGATGTTCAAGGTGGGTGGCAAGGGATAGGTAACATCGATGAAGATCCCCAGTTTGTAAATCCGGATATAGGAAATTTCAACTTAACAGAGAGTTCACCTTGCATTAATACTGGGAATCCATTTTTCCCTCCTGATCCGGATGGCACACGACCTGATATGGGAGCATTCTATTATTTTAACGATGCTTCCGAAATCATAGTTGATTTTATTGCAGATTCGACTGTGGGCTTTACTCAGTTGGATGTCCAATTTACAGACCTCTCTGTAGCTTTTAATTGCAATATTACATCATGGAGTTGGATTTTTGGAGATGGAGAAACTTCGGTCATACAAAATCCAACACACGAATATGATAGTGGTGGGTTTTATACAGTCAGTTTAACCGTAGAGGGTGATAATGGAAGCTTCGTCACTGAAACAAAGGAAGATTATATTGTTGTTTATACGGTCATAGAAGATAGTGCAATTATAACAACAGGTACATGGTATGCAGATAATTCTCCATATCTGGTTCAGGGCAGAGCAACAGTTCCGGAGGGTCAAACACTCACAATTGAACCTGGAACATTAATTCAACTCTATACAGGACCTAATGCCACTAATGGACGTTTATGGGTTGACGGCACCTTTTTAGCACAAGGGTCTATAAATGACACAATAATATTTACCCGCTATGGTAATACTGGTAATTGGGGGAGTATTAATCTTGGTTTTGATGACTCGTTAAGTAGTGTTAGTTATTGCAAATTTGAATACGGATGTGGAATCGGGATGTCTCGCGCATCGGTAACAATAGAAAATTGCCTATTTGAAAATAATGTTACTGATGCAATAACATGCTCATATAATTCAACGACGATTATTAATAATAACATAATCAGGAATAACAACAAAGGAGGTATCTATATAGTTCAATCGAATACAACAATAATGAATAATATAATAATAAATAATGGGCAGCTTGGGGACTATTCAGGAATTATTTTTGCCTTGTCGGAAGGCATAATTGAAAATAATATTATACAGGATAATAGTGGCAACGGAATTCATTTACCGGAATACAGTAATCCGTTGATAAAAAACAACACAATTGAAGATAATGGATATCCGGGCATTTATTGCGGATATAATTCGAGCCCCACTATTGAAAATAATACTATTATTGGAAATCAGTGGGGAGGTGTGTATTGCGAATTTGAAAATAATCCTTTCATAATTAACAATATGATCAAAGAAAACGAATGGGGAATTTATTGCCTTTATCAATCAAGTCCAAATATAATTAATAATCTCATAATAGATAGTCCTAAAGATGGAATTTGTTGTGCTAATTCAAGTCCGACGATAACAAACAATACGATCGCTTATAATGGTGTTTCCATTTCAAATTGTGCGGGTATCTTTTGTGCGGATGATTCCGATCCAATAATAAAAAATACAATTCTATGGGAAAACAGCACCGATTTTGGTTTTAGTGGTGCTGGTGCAAATCCTATAATATCATATTCTTTGGTTCAGGGTGCCAATCTACCTATGTGGGTTCAAGATGCAGGAAATAATATCTTTGCAGAAAATCCTTTATTCGTGAATGAAGTAAGTCTTGATTTTAATTTACAGATCAATTCTCCGTGCATTAATACCGGCACGCCCGATACGACAGGTCTCAACTTACCTGAATTTGATATAGCGGGGAATCCACGAATATATGACGATATAATAGACATAGGTGCCTACGAATGGCAGGGATTTGCAGTAGATGAACCACAATATGAATTCGGAAATGATACCTACATTTTACAAAATGCGCCAAATCCCTTTAGACTCTCTACGAAAATTTTATTTACTTTACCGCTGAATGTTCATGACGTAAAAATAGAGATATTTAATCTTAAGGGAGAATTGATAAGAGGAATTACTTCTAAAGCCCGTTCAGGTTTAAATACTATTGTATGGGATGGGATCGATAATCAGGGAAAGTATGTTGCAAGTGGAATCTATTTTTATAGATTAATCTCTGAAAATTTTGAAAGAACTAAAAGAATGATTCTGATACGCTGATTAAAACAATTTTTAATGAAAGAAGAGAGGCGCACACAATAGCGTCTCTCTTTTATTCATAATGAATTATGTGTACTGTTAAATACCCATTCCTATAAATTATTTGTAAGTATGAATAGTGTTTGATAATAGTTGACGAAAATCAAGCCACTTAAAAACTCCGTTACACAGAAAATTAGGAAGTAAATTACTAATGCATTCCAAAATATATGATGTAATAGTTGTCGGCGC
>CBDVEF010000274.1:0-2883 GCA_965372935.1 uncultured bacterium
TGTATCTTTGCGTTCCGTGCAAAGTGGATACAAACATTCTGATAACATATTATATAAAAAATTCCAATAACTCCATGCACTTCCTTTCATAATATCCATACTATAAGAGCCATTCGAACCAATCCCGCAAATAAGATTTATCGGATATTGAGTTGTTCCTATATAAAATGAACCAAATAAAGACAAACTGAATGTATCCAAAATAGGTGTGCCAAGATTATCTGTAATATTACCTTGTAATACAGCTCCGTCCGTACTTATCATTGCAATATCATATACATTTGAACCTGTAAAAATCAATATCGAATCATATGGACAAACATATCCCGGTGCTGCATTTGCCAAATCCATAATTCCGAGATATATATATTGTCCTATTAGTGAATCCGGAATATTTATACTATAATACCCTGAACTATCGGTAATAGAGGCTATACCGACTATACCTTCTTCACCATATCTGACTATTGTAATTATTCCAGGTATTGAATCGGGAACGATAACCTGACCGGATACATTTGTAGTTGTATTTAGTTGCAAACTTGTAAACGGTATCGTATCTGCCCCACCATTGTCAGTAGCAACAAAAAAGCCCTTCCCACAAACAGGGACAGATTCTAATAATCCTAAATAAATATTGTTTTGAACTTCATCTGCATCAAAGGGACTTCCATCGAATATTTTACCGAAATGTGCAAGTTTATCAATGCTGTCAAGAATATTATTTCTATCGACATCAATATAAATTTTAATATCAGCTGATGAGTCTGCTTCAAACACTCCTGAAATACTAAGTGTTTCATTTACATAAAATGTTGGTGTTGTTGAATTGTTAATCATAAAATTCGAAAACCCAAAACATATCAATGGTAAAAGAATAGTTAATAGCAATAAAAACTTTTTCATAATTACCTCCAATTTTCATATCAATATATATTAGTATAATGATATAAAAGATTAATGTCAAATCTTAATATTTTTGATATATTAACTTAACTTATTATATTCAGAAACTGTGAAATCCATTATCTCTTTTATAAATGGTTCATCGAATCTGAATTCTACCCCTGCGGTATTATATATTTCGGAAATCGGTTTTGAATTCCCAAGTTTTAATGCGTTTCGATAAAGTTTAATTGTTTTCTCGGGATTATTTTTGTAATTTCTCCATATTTGTAAAGCCCCTAATTGAGCCATTCCATATTCAATATAATAGAAAGGAGCTTCGAATATATGTAATTGAAGATGCCATGATTTTTTAAGATAATTCTCTAAACCTGACCAATCTATATATTTTTCACTAAAATCTTTTGTAATTTTAATCCATTCATTATCCCTTTCTTTTACCGAATGTGTAGGATTCATATAAATCCAGTGTTGAAATTTGTCTATACTAATACACCATGGAAAGAAATTAATTATATTGGCGATATGATCCTTTTTCGCTTTTATTAAGGTATCATTGTCTTTATAGAAAATGCTCCAAAAATCCATTGTCAATAGTTCCATACTCATACTTGCGAATTCTGCAACTTCTGATGGTGTATTTCTATATTCTATAATCGGAATATCTTTCATTAAAAATGTATGTGTTGCATGTCCTCCTTCATGTAACAGGGTTACTAAATCTTTATGTAGGCCGACAGCGTTCATAAATATAAAGGGCATTCCTGTTTTTTGAAGGGAGTAATTATATCCCCCGGGAGATTTCCCTTTTCTGCTTTCCAGATCAAACATATCATGCTTTTTCATTATCATAAGATACCTGGCAAAATTCGGGTTAAGCTTCCTGTAAATTTCAATTACACCAGTTAAAAGTTCATCACTTGTTTTAAATGGTTTTAATTTTGGCTCCTCTTTGGCTTCTGCAATTTTATCCCATGGTTTCACTGTGCTGATACTGAGTTTTTCCTTCCTTTCCTCGATTAGTTTCCCGGTTATTGGAACAATAATGTTCTTAACCGCATTATGAAATTCAAAGCAATCATTGGGAGTATAATCAAATCTATTGTTAACCCTGAACATATAATCCCTATAATTATCAAAACCTGCATTCAAAGCTTTATTTACCCTTATCCCTTTTAAATTGTCGAATAATTTTTCAAGATACCGATTATGTTTATACAATTCAACTCTCATTAATTCCCATGCTTTTTTTCTTCTCTCCCTAATTGGTGATTTTAAAACCTTTCCTATTTGTTGCAGGGTGTATTCTTTTTCTTCGAATTTTATTAAAATATTACCTATAGTTTTTCCATAATCTGAGGACAAATTAATCTCTTCACTTTCAAGAGGTATGTTTTTTTCTCTAAAGATTTCCATTTGATTTGCTATATTTCTTAATAATATTTTATATTTGCTTTTGGGTAAATTCCCCTTAAATCTACAATTATACAACTTTCTATCCAAAGTGTGGTTATATTTCCTATAATTTGGTAAAATATTATTTGTAAAATATGTAAATACCTTTTTATAATTCTTATTATCTGTAAATCTTGTCATATTAATATATGATCTTGCGTATGCTTCATCTATAAGAGAGTATAATTTACTTCGATCAATAATCCATTTTTCAAATTGATCTACACTATTAATCCCTCTGCTATATAATTCTTTATAGAACGGTTCTACATCTTCCCATACGTTAAAGTCTATTTTGTTATACATAATATCTACCTTCTTCTTATCCCTATATTTTATAATACAATAACATATAATTATGTCAATAGTATCTTATCTGTTAAGGGGAAGATGTATACAAGTTACAAGTTACAAGTGGCAAGTTACAAGTAGGAAGTAGGAATGGTCAATAGCAACAAATGGTAAATCGAAAAATGCAAATCGTAGGGGCGAATAATTATTCGCCCCTAATTAGTGAAATTC
>CBDVEF010000275.1:0-2822 GCA_965372935.1 uncultured bacterium
TAATAATTTTGGACATTAAAAACTTCCCCCTTATTAAATAATAAGGGGGAGGAGGTTGTATAAAAAAGCGAGGGAATAATAGTGATACCTCACTATTACAAATATAATATCACATTAAATATTTAGTGTCAAGTTCTTTGAATGATCTAATTCTCTGATATAGAGAATGTATATTTGGTACCATTAATTTTTCTTTAATCAGCTTGTCTACGCATATATGCAGGAATATTTATTCTATTTTCATCATGAATATCAATGTCAATATTTCCTTCTTTAAATCTCTGAAATGCAGGTTTATCGATATCTTCTTTACTATGTTTAATAAATTTTTGCATCTCTTTCTTTTTATCAATTTTAGGCAATCCCGTACCTATTACAACTACTTCTAATCTCCCTTCCATATCATCTCTTTCTACAAGCCCATGAATGATATTCGCATTTTCATCTGCCTTTTGACAAATAAATTTACCGATATCACCAAACTCTCTCATTGTTATGCTGTTTTTACCGTTTGTAATAACATAAAGTATATTCTCTGCTCCAGAAAATGAAACACCTTCAAGTAAAGGATTGGCAAGTGCATTTTGAACGGCATTTATTGCTTTGTCTTCACCTTCTCCAATACCAATTCCGATTATAGCATCTCCTTTATCAGAAAGTATAGATTTAACATCTGCAAAATCAACATTAATTCTTCCTGGTTTTACAATAATATCTGTAATGCTTCTTACGGAATTGACAAGAATCATATCGATATGTTTAAAACCATCTTTTATGTTATCATTCGGAAACACTTCAAGGCTTTTTTCATTAGACACAATTATTAAGGAGTCTGAAACACCCTTTAAGTCAATAACACCTTTTTCAGCTACCTCTTTTCTTCTCTTGCTCTCATAATCAAAGGGTTTTGTAACAATACAAGCTGTAAGGATATCCAATTCCCTGGCAATTTTAGCTACTACAGAGATAGCTCCTGTCCCTGTTCCTCCACCCATTCCTGCTGTTAAAAAGATCATATCTGTGCCTACCAATAATTCTCTAATTTCATCAGCATTCTCTTCCGCAGCTGCCTTACCTTTTGCCGGGTCTTTCCCCGTTCCTTGTCCTTTAGTCAATTGATCACCAATCTGTATCTTATGATCATTATCTATAGGGCTTTGAGCAAGGGCTTGTAAATCAGTATTCATTAAAAACAACTCAACCGATGAAATGTTTTCTTTAAACATCCTATCAACCGCATTACCACCCCCTCCCCCTATTCCGATAACCTTGATATCGGCTGGTTTTCTCACTCTTTCTTCACTTACATCAAACATGGTACCCTCCTATTTCTAAATGTCTTTTAGCCATTCAAAAAACTTTTTAAATACATTGTTGCCTATATCAATCTTTCTTCCATCTGCTTTTTTTGTTGATTCATTAACTATTCCATAATATAACAAACCCACTGCGGTTGCATATGATGGATCATTAATGTTATCCGAAAGACCTGTTATATTTCTCGGATTTCCAATTCTCGCTCTTAAATTAAAAATCTTTTCAGCTATATCACAAATACCCGGGAGATTTCCAGAACCACCTGTTATTATCATTCCGGCACCGATTTTCTCGAGGTAATTTTTCCCCTCTTTTTCTATTTTTTCATAAGCTAAATCAAAAATTTCTTCTACTCTACACTGTATAATTTGTACAAACTCCTGCTTGCTTATTTTTCTAGCTGATCTGCCACTAACACCTGGAACTTCAATAATTTCGTTGTTGTCAACCATTCCTACATATGCACATCCAAACCTTTTCTTAAGTTCCGATGCCTTAATTTTTGTTGTACTTAATCCATATGCAATATCCCTTGTTATATGCTCACCGCCAATTTCGACTACTCCAACATACCTTAAATTTCCCTCATTATAAACTGATATACTCGTTGTTTCTGCACCAATATCCAATATGATCACCCCTAAATCCTTTTCCTGCTCATCTACAACAGCATAAGTTGATGCAATTGGATTTACAACAAAATCTGCTATTTTAATATGTGATTTTTCAAGACATCTCTCTATATTCTGAACACTATATGATGATGTTGTTATGATTTTAATTTCTGCCTCTAATCTAATACCTGTCATACCCACAGGATCATTCGTTTTTGTTTCACTATTAACTATAAATTCCTGTGGAATAATATGTGAAATTTCTCTGTCTGAAGGAATTGCAATTGCTTTTGCTTGTTCAATAACCCTATTCACATCATCTCTGCCTATTTGAGTACCAATCCTCGAAACAGCAACCATACCCTTTGAGCTGATTGTTTCAATATGGACTCCTCCTATACCGACAAATGCAGGTGGAAATTTAATTCCTGCCATCAGAGTTGCATTTTTAATAGATTCCTGTATCTCATTTGTTGTTTTGTCAATATTAATAATCTGTCCCTTATTTACACCTGAAGAAGAATGCTGTCCTATTCCTATAATTTTCAGTATATCTTCATCAATTTCTGCAATTAGAGCTACGATCTTATCAGATCCTATATCAATTGAACTTATCAATCCGCTTTTATTCATGATTACCTCTCTATCTGATTATGACTTGATTCCTAAATCTAATATCCATTGTATAATTCTCTCTGTTTTCTATTTTGGCAACTTTATCGATTCTTTTTTCCAAAGTATTATCTATATAATTGAAAACAACATTTATGTTATTATCTATCTTTCCAATATAGTAGTCCTTTTTCACATAAATTATTTTGAATATCCCTCTATTTGATAAATTTATCATCTTTATAAGTAAATTAATAATCAGTTTCACCATACATCTTC
>CBDVEF010000276.1:0-2798 GCA_965372935.1 uncultured bacterium
CTGGCAATTATTCTGATAGAAAAGGGTGAATATGTAAAAGCATTGGAAATTACAAAAGGGATGGAAAGTATAGTAAAAAAGTATGGTTCTAAAGTTGATCTGATAAAGGTATATAACAACGAAGGAATGATATATGCTCTTCTTAATAACCATAAGATCGCATTGAATATATTTAAAGAATGTATCAAAACAGCAAAAGAGATAGGTTACAAGAGAGGGGAAATAATTGCTTATGGAAATATGGGGAATACAGAGATGTGGAATGAAGAATGGAAAAAAGCAATTGATTCATTGAATATAGCAATTGGACTTTCCAATTCGATGAAGTGGAATGCTTATTCAAATGATTTAAAAATGGATAAATTCTTATGCTGTGTTATGCTGGGTGATGAGAACAGAAGTAGTGAATTTCTAAATGTGTTGGATAAATCATTCAAGGGAAGATTATACAAAATACTCTATAACAAAAAAATATTAAAAAGGGATATTACTGACAAATTTAATGATTTGATTTTGAAGATGAATAAAAATGGTTTCAATTGCGAAAGAAGTGAGAATGAACCTTATCTGGCACTATTGCAATTAATGATAGATAGAAGTATGAATATCAAGATAAATAATAGGACTTATATATGTAAATGTGTAGAGAAATTTCTCAACGCCCGGGATAAGGAGATAAGTACATATCAGAAATATAAAAATGGTTTTGCAATTAAACATATTAATAAATTATTAAAAACGATAAAGGAGTATTAATATGCGTCTTAATAAAGAGGATTATCTTAGTGATATAAAATCTGTTTCAATATTTAAAGATTTAAGCGAGGAGGATATAAAAGATGTTCTAAAACTCGCATTTGTAAAAGAATATGGAAAAGGCTTTCATATATTTAGAAAAAATATGATGGGTGGAATAATGTATGTTATTCTTCGAGGTGAAGCTACTGTGTTTGTAACGGGGAATGATAGAGAAGAGGAAGTATTAGCAATTATTGGTCCAAATAGTTATATAGGAGAGATGTCTATTATTGAAGAAACTCCAAGATCTGCATCTTGTGTAGTTTCAAAACCTTCTATAATGCTTGTTATAACAAAGAAATGCTTTGATGATATACAAGAAAAATATCCTAAGATAGGATTGAAAATAATAAAAGCAATACTAATAACAGTTTCTCAAAGACTGCGAATATGTAATGAAAAATTAAGCAAATTCAATGAAGCTAAAGAACTTTGATTTCTTTTATATAGCAAGAGAACTTAATAAAAAATTTATTGATAGTAAGATAGAAAGTATAGAATATGGTAAAAATACTATTTTCATATATACAAGCAGAGAAAATTTATTGTGTATTTATGGGAAACACATAGCGATATTACCGTATAAAGAGAACATCCGACTGTGTAGGGAAAATAAACATTTCAATTATTGTAACGATTATATTATAAAAGGTTTAAACCAATTATTTCTGGATAGAGTAATTGATATTAAATTGGTAAAAAAAGACAGTATAAATGAAATAGAGAGACATTTGATAGTACTATTTACAGGGAGATTATCAACAATAGTTACTGATAGTTTATATAAAATAACATATACAAGCGACAAGAGATATAGGATAGATACAACATTTTCAATAGATAATATGCTGCCTTTCTATGAGAAATTATCTCTTGGCCAAGGATATAAGGGTAGTAATATATTGGAACTGATTCATAATATTGAAAATAATCTTGAAGGAAGTGGAGATATTGAAATTGAATCTATTGAGGAACTTAAACACCTCTTAGAAAGTTGCGATCCTTTGTATAAATTTATTAAAGGAAATGAAATCGAAGTTATATGTTATGATAAATATGGAAAAACCAATATTCTTGAAATATTATCTGAATTCCTGAATGATTTTCTCATTGAAGAGAAAAAGTATTGCCAATCTATAATTACTAAAAGGATCAATAAACAGATACAAAAAAAGAGTAAATTAATCGAGAATATAAATAAATATTATAATACCAATGAACAGAAATATATCGACTGGGCAAATGCAATAATGTTCAATAAACATAGAATTAGAAAGGGGGAAAGTGAGGTGGTTTTACGGTATTATAATAATGAGGGAGAAATTCAATATAAGATCAAATTAAAAACCGAGCTTTCTCCTGAAAGTAATGCACAATATTATTATGATAAGGCAGAGAACATAAAACAGAAGAGGAGGAGAGCTATAATTAGGAGAGATAAGCTGAAAAAGGAAATAAATAATTTAAATGAAAAAATCAAAGTATTACAGAATGGATCCGAGTCTTTGTGCAATATATGGGCAACAGATAGTACAATAAGAAGAACAGTTCACAAGAAAGGATTTAAATATTTCAAACTGAAAAGTGGGAGTATCGTATATGTGGGTAGAAACAATAAAGAGAATGATGAACTTACTTTACATTTCTCAAACCCCAGAGATCTCTTTTTTCATGTAAGAGAAGCACCTGGAAGTCATGTTATACTCAGATATCAGGGAGAGAATCCTCTTCCTGCTGATATAGAAAAGACAGCATCAATAGCAGCTTATTTTAGCAAAATGAGAAATAGTACATTAGTTCCTATTAGTTATACTGAGATAAGATATGTTAGAAAGCCAAGGAAAACAAAATCAGGTACGGTTGTTTTAACAAGAGAAAAAGTTATTTTTGTTTCCCCGAAAATTCCCTCAAATTGACTCCAATTTTATCTTTAATAATATTTCTTATTATATCTCTATCTCCTATGCCAAACCTAATATATATACCTCTAAAATTTTCTA
>CBDVEF010000277.1:0-2796 GCA_965372935.1 uncultured bacterium
TCAAAATTCTCATAAGGAAAGCTCTAAAATTCGTTTAGAGACTGAAAATAAAATAAAATTAATTAAAACTAAAGCTTTTGAAATTGAAAAAGAGATAGAAAAAGGGCTTTCTGATAAAAATGATATTAAAGCAAAAGAGAAATTAAATAGATTAAAGGAACAGCAAAAGATAGATGTTCTAAAAATTAAAAACCTTATTGTAAAAAATGAAAAAAAGATCAGAGAATTAATAATTAAGGAGGTGTTGGAATAATTCATGGGCATATCTAAGATGAAAAAGGTCTATGTTGCCTTTACCGGAGAGAATAAGAGTGACATATTATCAATCCTTCAAGACGAAGGTATTTTACATATAACAAAAATTAAGGGTACAGAAAAGGATGAAGTTGCTAAAAAAATAGATGAAGAAAGAGAAATAAAAATAGCTGAATTGGAAAGCAATATTACACGCATTAAAAAGGCCTTGAATTATATTCAATCGATTAATGGTAATAATCTGATTAAAGGGAAATTTATTGTTGAAGAAAAGGAGTATAATAGAATAGCTAAGAGGGATTATCCTGAATTATTGATTGACCGTATAGAAAGACATACAGAGAGAATAAGTATTCTAAATAATGAAATAAAATCTATTGACAGAGAGATTGAATTCTATAAACCGTGGAAGAATCTTAAAATAGCAGTTGAAGATGTGAAAAACACAAAACATGTTATTTTTTTTATCGGAACAATACCCGAGAGAAATATTGATGCAATAGAGAATTTTGAATATGAAATCATTAACCGCATAAAGGGGAAGGCTTTTTTTATTATTGCTTCGCATATAGATGAAGTAGATAATGCAAAATCAGTACTTGCAAATAATGAATTTGAACATGTCGATTTTGGTGGGGAGAAAGGATATGTTAATCATATAATACCCGAATTTGAGAGAAGCAAGTTAAAAGCAAAACAGGAGATAAGAAAAATCAATGAGGAAGATCTAAAATTAAAGCAAGAGATTAGAACATTATTCATTTTTCTTGATTATTATAATAATGAATTTGAAAAATTTAGGGAGGATAAAAAATTAATAGCTACCGATAAAACATTTATAATAAATGGATGGATTGAAGAAGACAGATATGGGTTTCTTAAAAAGAGATTAGGGGAAAGAGATGACTGTTCGGTTCTAAGTAGTGAAGTTGATGAAGAGGAACAACCACCTATAAAACTTAAAAATAACAGGTTTTTCAGACCTTTCGAAATTTTAACAGAGTTATATGGAATGCCCTATTATTACGAATTTGATCCGAGTCCTCTTATGAGCATATTTTTTGCCGTATTCTTTGGATTGTGTTTGACAGATGCCGGTTATGGAATTGTGTTATCACTTGTATTACTCGGTTATATGATAAAGAAGAAGGATTTTGGTAATAGATTGATTAATTTATTATTTATTGGTAGTCTGTTTACATTTGTGGAGGGCTGGCTTCTTCACGGTTGGTTTGGTGATCTATTTACAAGCTACTTTAATATAAATATTCCATACTGGTTTGATCCCTTGAAAAATTCAATGGCTTTTGTCAGTCTTGCTCTTATGGCAGGAATGATTCAGATATTTACTGGAATAACCATAGATTTTATTGAAAAATTGAGAAGTAAAGATTATATTGATGCATTAACAAAACCGTTTGCCTGGTTTATTCTATTAGGTTCCATATTCGCCATTCTGTTTGCCGGCAATGTTCTTGTAGATTTTGGTCTTACTTCAAAAGCTTTATTCCCCGGAAGTGTAGTTCCTGTTGCTAAAATTCTAATTCTTATAGCAGCATTGGATATAATTTTATTTTCTAACAGGCATGAAAAAAATTGGGGATTTAGAATCTTTATGGGTTTTCTTAGCCTTACAATAGTAAACGGTCTTACATCATACCTTGGTGATTTGCTTTCATATATAAGATTGGTTGCCTTAGGACTGGTCACAGCAGGGATTGGGGTTGCAATTAATAGCATTGCATTTATGACATTAAGTATTCCGGTCATTGGTATCGTTTTTACAGTGCTAATTCTTTTAGCAGGGCATACATTTAATATTGCAATAAATGTGTTGGGTGGATTTGTTCATACACTGAGATTGCAATATGTAGAATATTTTTCCAAATTTTATATTGGTGGAGGGAAAGCATTTTCTCCATTGAGAAGAGAAACGAAGTATATTTTAATAAAATAGGAGGATATATGGGTTTAGGAACTTTTTTAGCTTTTATAGGGGTGGGGCTCGCAGCAGCATTGCCTGGTGTTGGTTCGGTCCTGGGTGTTAATTATGCAGCAAGAGCAGCAGCGGGAGTATTGACAGAGGACCCTGAGAAATTCGGTTCATTATTTCTTTATGTTGTTTTACCCGGAACGCAGGGTTTTTATGGTTTTGTAATAGCTTTCTTGATAATGAATGCAATGAAGGGGCTTGGTGATTTAACGACTATGCAAGGAGCACAGTTGCTTGCGTCATCTATCCCAATAGTTATAACAGGATTACTATCTGCGATATATCAAGGTAAGGTCTGCGTAGCAGGCGTTAATCTTGTAGCTAAAAAGCCAGATCATGCAATGAAAGGTGTTATATATGCTGCTATGGTAGAAACATATGCGGTTCTCGGATTACTTATAAGTCTTTTCTTGATTCTTGCGGTAAAATAGGATAGAAATATATGGGAATTGAGAAAATATCCCAAAAAATAATTAATGATGCGGAAAAAGAGGCTAAAACGATAATTAGTATTGCAAGAGAAGAGGAAAAGAAAAGCATCGAAAAAG
>CBDVEF010000278.1:0-2796 GCA_965372935.1 uncultured bacterium
CGAGTAGTGTAATTGATATTGTAAAAAAATTGAAATCTAAATTCCCAAACATTGATATTATTGTTGGCAATGTGGCTACAGTAAAAGCAATTAAAGATTTAGCTTTACTTGGTGTTGATGCTATTAAAGTAGGCATTGGTCCAGGCTCTATTTGTACGACAAGAGTAATAGCTGGTGTTGGTGTTGCACAATTCACTGCTATTTTTGAATGTTCTTATGAGGCTAAGAAATATAATATACCAATCATTGCTGATGGTGGAATTAAATACTCGGGTGATATTGTAAAAGCCCTGGCTGCTGGAGCAAGTTCTGTGATGATTGGAGGGTTATTAGCAGGTACCGATGAAAGTCCCGGGAGTACCGAGATACATGAGGGAAGGAAATTTAAGGTTTACAGGGGGATGGGGTCAATAGATGCTATGAAAGCCGGCAGTAGTGATAGATATTTCCAATCCGATGTGAGTAAATTTGTACCTGAAGGTGTAGTTGGGAAAGTCCCATTTAGTGGAACAGTAAAAGAGGTAATATACCAACTAACGGGAGGAATTAGATCAGGTATGGGATATGTCGGTTGCAAAACAATTGCCGAATTACAAAAGAATGCCAAATTTATAAGAATTACATCAGCAGGCCTAAGAGAATCACACCCTCATGATATTATTATGACAAAGGAGCCACCTAATTATGAGCCAAAACGATAATTTTAAACTAATATCAACGACAGTAATTGCAGTAAAGAGAAATAACCAAATTGCATTTGCAGGTGATGGACAGGTTACACTTGAACATACGGTATTAAAAGGAAATGCAGTTAAAGTTAGAAGAATGTATAATAATAAAATACTATCAGGTTTTGCGGGTGGAACAGCAGATGCTCTCACCTTATTCGAAAGATTGGAAAAGAAACTTAATGAACATGGGGGGAGTTTAAGAAGAGCAGCGGTCGAATTATCAAAGGAATGGAGGATGGATAAAGTACTTAGAAAACTTGAAGCAATTCTTCTTGTTGCCAATAGTGAGGATATACTTCTAATTTCAGGTAATGGTGATGTTATTGAACCGGAAGGAGATGTGATTGCCATTGGTTCAGGTGGCCCATATGCACAAGCTTCTGCACTTGCTTTATTAAAACATACCGATTTAACTGCAAAAGAGATTGCGAAAGAATCATTAATTATAGCGTCAACTATATGTATATATACAAATGATAAGATTACTGTGGAAACACTGGAGAAATAAATGTTTACACCAAAAGAAATAGTAAAGGAATTGGATAGATATATAATCGGTCAGGATAATGCAAAACGAGCCGTTTCTATTGCTCTAAGAAACAGATGGAGAAGGATGCAGGTAAGTTTGCCATTACGAGATGAAATTATACCAAATAATATAATATTGATCGGACCAACGGGTGTTGGTAAGACAGAAATAGCAAGAAGATTGGCAAAATTAGCAAAATCACCATTTGTAAAAGTCGAAGCTTCAAGATTTACTGAAGTGGGTTATGTAGGGAAAGATGTCGAATCAATGATTAGAGATCTGGTAGAAATTAGTATTAATATGTTGAAGGACGAATATGCAACTATTAATGAAGAGATCATTGGGAAATCAGTTGAGGAAAGATTATTAGATGCAATATACCCGAAACCAGAGGGTTTTGAAGATAAGGATTATATGAAAACAAGGGATTTTTTTAAGGAACAGTTAAGAGCAGGGTTGCTTGATGACAAAGAGGTTGAAATCGAACATCAGAGAAGTATCAGATCTACGATGAAAATGTTTACTACTGCTGGGGTTGAAGAAATGGATTTTCCTATTCAAGACCTTTTTAACAATATTATGGGACCGCATGATCAGAAGAAATCAAAAATGAAAATCAAGGATGCCAAAAAAATTATAAGGGAAGAAGAACAGATGAAAGTGATAAATATGGATAAGATTATAGGCGAAGCAAAAATCAGAGTTGAAGAAAATGGAATTGTATTCATAGATGAACTGGATAAAATAGTTTCCTCAGGCGCTATGCATGGACCTGATGTATCCAGAGGTGGTGTTCAAAGGGATCTTCTGCCGATTGTAGAAGGAGAGAATATAATGACAAAATATGGCATTATAAAAACAAATCATATTTTGTTTGTCGCCGCAGGAGCATTTCAATCGGTTAAACCAACGGATTTGATACCTGAACTACAAGGTAGATTCCCAATAAGAGTTGAACTAAATAGTTTAACGAAAGAAGATTTCATAGAGATATTAACAAAACCTGAAAATGCTTTGATTAAACAATATTCTGCCTTACTTGAAATTGACGGTTGTAAAACAGTATTTACAGCTGATGGTATTGATAAAATTGCACATTATGCAACATCATTAAATGATACAACTGAAAACATAGGGGCAAGGCGCTTACAAACTGTTTTATCTTATATTTTAGACTCAATTATGTTTGAAGCATCAGGAAAGAAAAAGACAGAAGTTATTATAGATGCAAAATTTGTAGACAGTAAAATTAAAGAACTAATTGAAAGTGATGATCTAAGGAAGTATATTATATGAGATATAGATATATCAGTATAAAATCAAAAAACAAGAATGATTTAATCAGAGAAATGATTGGGGGAATAGATGTTAAAAAGGAATATAAAGGTGGGATTATTGATAGTATAAAGGATTTTGAGTTTCGGTTTAATAAATCATTCTGGGAAAAATTCGTAATTTTACACTATACAGGATCTCATATTGAAGAAGCACAGATAATACTTGGATTATCCAAAATAGGTTTTAAATACAATTATT
>CBDVEF010000279.1:0-2794 GCA_965372935.1 uncultured bacterium
TAGTAGGAGTAAATTAATGGAAAAAGTGTCAACTTTTTTTCAGGACTTGACAGGGAGGGAATAGTCATTAATTCACAAAAGTAAAGTGTCAAGTATCTAGTTACAAGTCGCGAGTGGAGAAAGGAAAGAACAACCACGAATTACACTAAGGTAATAATTGTTGAGAAAATTAGTGCTTGTTCCCAATGTTCTTTACTTTCAAAACAAAAATTTATCATTGACAGATAGGATTCTTTATCTTAAAATTTGCTATACTTTTGGATATAATAAGGAGGTAATGTGAAAATAAACATCAAAACATTATTAGTTGTTTTCTTCTCTCTTGTTTTTATTCAATTATCAGCAGAAGATTTTGTAAATATCGAAGGGACACAATACCCTCTTAAACATTATAAAATGACAAGGATATTAGAGGAAACCGTTAATAATGGTGATACATTGTGTTTATCAGGGGATGGAATAATGAAAATAAAATTTTGGGATAAAGATATGGTTAGGGTTGAGTGTATAAAAACAATAGACTATGCCCATATGAATATTAGTGAAATTGGTATAGGTGATGTTATTATCAAATCAAATAGAGGATATAAAATAATCAGGATAAATGCGAAATTTTCAAATGACAAATTTCCATCGTATAAAGAAATTTCTTATAGAATTAATAGATATGTCAAGATTTATATGCCAAAATTTGCTAATATAAGAATAGAAAATAAAGAGAATATAGAATGTTATCTTGATACTATTGGTAGGAATAAAATTATTTTAAAATCGGATATAGGTGATATTACATTAAAAGTAAATGACAAGATCAATGATATTTATGCAAAAACCAAAAATGGAAATATAAAATCACTTTATAAAATAAACTCAACAATCGAGAAAAAGAATGCAAGGATCATTTTGGAGACAAAAAGCGGGGATATCAATATTAACAAATTAGACAATTAGATTAAGTGGATGAAAAATAAAATAATTTTTCGATTTCTTACATTTCTTCGTCCTTACTGGCTAAAAGGACTATTTGCATTTTTATTTATGCTATTTGCAGTAGGACTGCAACTCCCTATGCCGTTTCTAACAAAATATTTGATAGACAAAGTACTTGTTATGAAATCATTTAGAATTCTTAACATAATCGGATTTGTACTTATCGGGGTTTTGTTATTGAGAATTATTTCCATTTATCTTGAACGATACTTTTTAGCTACATTCAGGGGAAGAGTTATGTTTGACCTTAGAATGGCGATTTTTAATCATACGGAACGATTAAGACTCTCTTTTTTTCACAATAAGGAAACAGGATATCTTATGTCAAGATTGTCGGGTGATGTAGGTTCGGTTCAGGGACTTCTTGCCGATACAATTGTTTCATTTTTACAAAATATACTTATGTTTATTGCCGGGGTGGCAGCCACAATCTACATTCATCCGAAACTTGCTTTTATATCCTTTTCTATTCTTCCGTTTTATGCTCTATCCGTATGGATTTTCAACAAAAGAATCAGAGATATGAGCTATGAGCTGCGTGAGAATTTTGCTCAGATGAATAAGGATCTTCAGGAATTACTATCCGGGATTACCGTCATAAAAGCTTTTACGGGAGAAATTTATGGGAGTTTAAGATTAATGAGAAGTGTAAAGAAAGGAATTAAGAAATCAGTAAAACTTGATATACTATCAACACTTTTCAGTCTCCTTTCAGCACTTATATCATCTACAGGACCTTTAATTCTAATCTGGTATGGTTGCGGTGAAATAATGCGAGGCAATCTTACAATAGGCGGTTTAATGGCATTCAGCTCTTTCCTAAGTTATTTGTTTGGGCCTACGGAATCATTGATGGGTATTAATCTTACAATTCAGCGATCTCTTGCATCGGTCGAGAGAATATTTGAAATATTTGATACGACAAAAGAAACTTGCGAAGATGGAGAGTTGGAATTAAAAGAGATAAAAGGTGGTATAAAGTTCGATAATATATCATTTTCTTATGATAAGAAAGCTGTATTGAAAGATATATCCTTTGATATAAATCCCGGAGAAAGAATTGCATTTGTAGGAGAAACAGGTGTCGGAAAATCTACAATTGCATCGCTTCTATTGCGTTTTTATGAACCGAATAGTGGTAAAATATATATTAACGGTTTAAACATAAAAGATATAAAATTGGAATCCTTAAGAAAAAACATAGGATATGTTTCACAGGATGTTTTCCTATTTTCCGATACAATAAGAGAAAATATTCGTTTCGGTAAAAGAGGTGCAAAGGATAGTGAAATTGAGACAGCAGCAAAGTTAGCCGGGATACATAATTTTATTGACAATCTTCCCGAAGGATATGATACAAAAGTTGGAGAAAGAGGGGTTAAACTTTCGGGAGGCCAGAGACAGAGAATGGCTATAGCAAGAGCAGTATTAAAAGATGCTCCAATATTACTTCTTGATGAAGCAACGAGTAATCTTGATAGAAACACAGAGCGAAATATTATCAAATCGATAGAAAAATTATCTTTGAACAAGACTCTTATTATTATTGCACATAGACTTTCGACAATACGGAGTGTTGATAAAATAATCGTTTTGGATAAGGGTAAGATAGTTGATTCGGGTAAACATAAAGAGCTTATAGAAGAATCTGATATATATAAAAAATTGTATCAAACGGAAATGTAACAACGAATTACACGAATGAAGGAAATGGACATCAGACGTCAGACATCAGCCGAAAAGGGAAAGAAAAAAATAACAAAGAATTCACGAAGGGAAAGGGAAAACTTTTTAATTTTATTTC
>CBDVEF010000280.1:0-2784 GCA_965372935.1 uncultured bacterium
ATAATAGCAACTTACCAATTTCACTCAAAATAATTCCTCCTGTTTTTTAATAATATCTTTACTCAAACCAATGTGCTTGTAGGCAAGATCCGTAACTTCTCTTCCTCTTGAAGTCCTCTTTAAAAAACCTTTTATCATCAAGTATGGCTCATATACATCTTCTATTGTATCCTGTTCCTCTCCAATAGAAGCGGCAATCGTTTTTAGACCCACAGGTCCACCATTATACTTCTTAATTATTGACATTAATATTTCTCTATCAACCTCATCAAGTCCCTCCTTATCAATTCTAAGCATCTTGAGCGCATGTTCGGAAATCCCTTTTTCGATTACCTCATTTCCCTTTATGGTAGCATAATCTCTTACCCTTCTTAACAACCTATTTGCAATCCTTGGTGTTCCTCTGGAACGCTCTGCTATAATTTTTAATCCTTCTTTTTGGAACTCAACCTGTAAAATATTTGCAGATCTAATTAAAATATCCATAATATCCTCTACATTATAGTAACTTATCCTTGACTCAAATCCAAATCTCGAGCGCATAGGTGATGAGAGTAAACCTGTTCTCGTAGTTGCTCCGACTAATGTAAATGGTTGAAGAGGAATCCTAACAGACTTTGCTCCAGGCCCATTATCTATCATTATATCCAACATATAATTCTCCATTGCCGGATAAAGATATTCTTCAACAGTTGTATTCATTCTGTGAATTTCATCAATAAACAGAAGATCACCTTTTTTTAGATTTGTAAGTAATCCTGCAAGGTCAGCAGGTTTATTAAGGATTGGACCACTTGTAATTTTTATATTAACATCAAGTTCATTTGCAATAATATATGCAAGCGTTGTTTTGCCAAGCCCTGGAGGACCAAATAGAAGTATATGATCAAGCGATTCTTTCCTTTTTTTTGCTGCTTGTATAAAAACGGAAAGATTCGATTTCAATCTCTCCTGCCCGATAAAATCATTAAAGCATTTAGGTCTTAACGCGTTATCAAATTCAATCTCATCCTTGGACTTGTTAGGTGTAAATATCCGCTCTATCATTTTACCTTTCCTTTAAAACCTTTCTAATTATCTCTTCAATAGTAAGATCACTTTCTGATTTTAGTATATTGGCTATTTTAATTTCGATATCGTTTCGCCTAAAACCTAATTGTACCAGTGCTTTACATGCATCATTGAATTTACTATCTCTAATCGGTGCAAATATCGTTTGCTTAACATTTAATTTATTCTTAAGTTCAACATAAAGGCGTTCTGCTGTTCTTTTACCAATGCCTTTAATCTTTGAAAGTTGTTCAATGTTTCCGTTAGATACATTTTCCATAATCTCGTCAGGAGAAAATCCACTTAACATTGAAATAGCTGTTCGGGGACCTATACCTGAAATCGATATAAGATCATTGAACATTTGCCTTTCTTTTTCATTCTTAAATCCGAAAAGATCGATTTTATCCTGTCTTATCATTAACTTTGTAAGCAGGGTAAATATTGAATCAATCTTCGGGAGAGATGAAGAGGTAAAAACAGATATACTTAACATATAACCAACACCTCCTACATCAATAACACATGATAAAGGTGCTTTATATATTAATTTTCCTGTAATTCTATCAATCATAATTCATCAAGCATCCAAGAGCAATTGCACAAGCATCGGATATATCTAACTCCTTTTCAGGTAAAGATATATTGAGAAATTTTTCAACCATATACTTTACGGATAATTTTGATGCATTACCCTTTCCTGTTATAATTTTTTTAATTTTTCTTGGAGCAAATTCCTCGATATCCATCCCGTTAACTGAAGCAGCAATAATAGCTGCTGTACGAGCTTGACCGAGTTTTAATAAAGATTGATAATTTTTCCCTGAATAGATGGTTTCAATTGCGACTAAATCCGGAGATTGATCTTTAATCAAAGTATCTATACTTCTATATATTTCCATTAATCTTTTTGTTAAGGATTCTTTAACATTTGTTTTTATAAGACCATACTCCACTACCAAAAATTTATTTTTTTTCTCTTCAATAACTGCATAACCGGTTGTTCTAAAACCAGGGTCTATACCTAAAGCTTTCACAACTTATTTAATATTTTCTCCATTATATCATCAGGAATATCAAAATTTGAATATGTATTTTGGACATCATCAACATCATCAAGAGCATGCATTAATTTTAGAACAGATTCACCCTGTTTCTCATTAAGTTTAACTGTGGTTTGAGGTATTTTTGTCAGTTCAGCAGAATCATATTCAATATTACCTTTATCCAACGCATTTTTTACATTATAAAGGTTATGGGAATCAGTATAAATGAAGATTGAATCATCCTCTGTTTGCATATCATCCGCACCTGCATCTAAGACTATTCCCATCAATTTATCTTCATCCGTTCCTCCCCCTTTATGTAGTGTAATAATGCCTTTAGAGTCAAACATCCAATTTACAGATCCTAATGTACCAAGATTTCCATTATATTTATCAAAGACATGCCTTATTTCTGCAGCTGCTCTATTCTTATTATCTGTAACTATTTCAACAAGTATCGCTACACCATGAGGACCATAACCCTCATATGTAATCTCTTCATATGAAACCCCGGGCAATTCCCCCGTGCCTTTCTTTATAGCTCTGTCTATATTATCTGACGGCATATTTGCACTCTTTGCCGTCTGAACAGCATTCCTAAGTCTTGAATTTGAAGACGGATCACTACCACCTTCTCTAGCAGCCATAGTTAGTTCTTTTATCAACTTTGTGAATATTTTTCCTCTCC
>CBDVEF010000281.1:0-2764 GCA_965372935.1 uncultured bacterium
TTATTACAGTACCTATAAAAAATATAAGAGATTATCTTTTTATAAACAAGAAGACAAAGATAAAAATCATATTACTGCAAAAGGACGAAATGGATTATATAGAGATTATTCTATTCTTACCATATCTTCTGCTGTTATACTTATTGATAAATTAAAAGTTTTAGGAAGTGAACAATTCGATAATATACTTATTGAAACAAAAAAGAGAGCAAAAGCAATAAGGGGATTTAGTTTAGCCACAGCACAATTATAATTTAAGATCAAGATGTTTTTCAAAATTAGATATTGATTTTACAGGAACATCTATAAGAGAAAATGATGCTCTTCTAATGGTATCTTCACCATACCTATTATTAACGCTATCAAGTGCATGGAGGAATCTAATATTATCAGTATTCTCCCCTATTGTTATTTGTCTGGATGCTTTAACAAGACCGGAAAGGCTTATGCCTACAAGCCTTATAGACTTTCCGGTTTCTATCTGATTAAAGAGATATATAGCCTCTCTATAAATATCTTCACCTGCATCTATATAATCGTACAATGATTTTTGTTTTGAGAATGTAAAAAAATCATCATACCGGATAGTCAGTGTAACAGTTTTTCCTACAAAGCCGGCTTTCCTCACCCTTCTCCCCACCATTTCACATAATCTTAATAGATATATTCTTGCTATATTATAATCCTTAACCCCACCCGGGATTGTCCTGCTATGTCCTATGGACCTGTTCCTGGGTGTTATCTCCTTGACTTCGCCTCTATCCTCCCCTATTGCCATATAATGTAGTATCATACCGTATTGTCCGAATAGTCTCCTCAGTATCTTAACAGGAAATTTCCCCAACTCACCACAAGTTGCTATTCCAAGTTCATTCAATTTAATTTTTAATTTTCGCCCTATGCCAGACAGTTCATCCACAGGAAGATTTTCCAATACTGTAGGTATATCTTTTTTATCTATATATCTAACCCCGTCCGGTTTTGCCAGTGAAGCTGCCAGTTTGGCAATAAGTTTGTTGTAAGATATCCCTATCGAAGCGGTTATTCCGAATCGCTTTCTTATTCGTCTTCTTATATGTTCCGCTAAAAAAACAGGGTCATTATTCCAAAATTTGATAGTACCTGTAACATCAAGAAATGCTTCATCTATTGAAAATATCTCAATCTCAGGAGTATAATCCGGTAACATTCTCATAATTTCCCTTGATGTACTTGCATATTTTTCCATATCTCCCGGCACTACAATAAGATCAGGACATATTTTCAATGCCTCGAATGTACTCATCCCTGATTTTACTCCATATTTTTTTGCTTCATACGAACAAGCAGCAACAACATTCTTGCCCCCTACTGCAATAGGTTTTCCTCTTAAAAAAGGTTTTTCCTGTTGTTCACAAGACGCGAAAAATGCATCCATATCCATAAGCATTATAATTTTATTATTACTATCTTTCATAAATTATTCCGTGTTTAATAATATTCCCTTTCATTTTCATCTTCGATTATATATCATATGTGTTTTCGAGTTTCCATATCGTATTTATTCTGTCATATGTAATCTCATAAAGATTTTGCCCGTCGGATACGGAATAATGTTCTATGTAGCTTAATCCTTTCTTTACTCTCCATCTGTATGTTATCTCCTTAATATTATGCTTGTTGTTCATATAAATAAACCATACGGGCTTTAATCCGTTATCGCGGTCAAAGATTACGCCAACCTTTATCTCTTTCTCCATATATAGTTTCCTACAAGAGACTCCTCTTTTTATCAATCATTTTTATAACGGATACAACCTTACCCGCTATATTCAGGTCTCCCCCACTTATATGAATGGGTTTCATCGTATCGTTTTCCGGGTATAGTATTATTTCATCATCCTTTCTCTTAAATCTCTTTACCGTAGCTTCTCCATCTATTATAGCTACAATAATATCTCCGTTATCGGCAATAGCCTGCTGCCTTACCACAATATAATCACCGCTACCGATACCAATGTTAATCATGCTTTCCCCTTCGACCTCTAATATGAATACATTATTCCCTCCGGTAATACCTTCGGGCAAAGGCACTTCTCCCATTACATTTTCGATAGCAATAATAGGTTTGCCTGCGGCAACTTTACCGACAATGGGAACCATCCTTATATTACCTCTGTAAAGATGGCTCCCTCTTATCGTTCGGGCACCTTTATTTCTCTTTAAGTAACCTTTTTTCACAAGAACATCGATATGCTTCTTTGCCCCTGATGGACTTTTTATACCAAAATGTTCTGCAATATCTCTTATGCTTGGGGGATATCCGTTAAGATTTGTATATTCATTTATAAACTCAAGAACCCTTTTCTGCTTTTCGGTAAGTTTATTATCCATAACAACCTCTCTTATTATTTACTATTTTCGGTTCAAATGCAATATAGGTATACATTTGTTCACCTATACATAATATAATAAATATTCACTGACCTGTCAAGTGGGAAGAAATCGTAAAGCGGAAATCATATGGGCGAATAATTATTCCCCCTAATTCTCTCACTTCCTCGCCCTTGATGGGAGAGGACTAAGGTGAGGGTGGCTATAAGTATTTAAGTAGGAAGTGAGAAGTAGGAAGTTTAAAGATGAAAATCGAAAAATGGGGACATTGTAGGGGCGAATAATTATTCGCCCTAATTTGTGAAATCGTCTTAGAAAATTAGTCCCCTATGCCACTCATTGTCATCGTATGTTGTATAGTATTGTAAAGCTAATGGATTATGATAGAATT
>CBDVEF010000282.1:0-2751 GCA_965372935.1 uncultured bacterium
TTAGTAGGAGTAAATTAATGGAAAAAGTGTCAACTTTTTTTCAGGACTTGACAAGAGTAAAAATGTAAATCGTTAATCGTAAATCGGTAAATTCATGTCATATCCTGCCTTCTCAATGTCATTCCCATCTCCATTATTGTGTCATTCCTGCGAAAGCAGGAATCTCCCATGCACTGGCAAAGTCATCCTGTGCCCTGTGCTGAACTTGATTCAGCATTGATTCAGCATCTCATACCAGATCCTGAAATAAATTCAGGATGACATATTAGAAAATTGTATTCAGTTACATTTCCGTACTTATATTTCTCTTTCAGTGGTTATTCGTGGCTAATCTCTCCCCTTCTTATGTCTGATGTTTATGAAATGTCGCTCCCGCCATTCTTCTACATTTTAGATAATATATCAACTTCTCTTTTTTTAATTTGTGATAATATAATAAATAATCCTGTTATTAAAATTGGCAATAAAAAAAATACTATCTCCATATTTCGTGAAGGGGAAACATTAATATCAACCATTTTTGAAATACCAAGTATTTTAAAGAATATTTTTTCAAGCATAAATATCACTGAATTGATATAATTTGAAAGTATTGGAAAGAATATAAAAATAATCATAGACATTACACCAAGTACGATTATCAATGAAACAATAGGAATAAAAATAATATTTGCAATGGGGGATAAAAGATAGAATGTGTCAAAATAATGCACGATAATAGGAAATGTAAATAAATTAATAAATAAACTTATAAGGAAAGGCAACAAAATATATCTAAATAATGGGCTTTTAGCATAGACAAATGGGTATACCTCCCTATAAAACAGTATGATAGAAAATACAGCTGAGAATGAAAGTAAAAAACCGGGAGAATAGATTTCAGATGGCCAAATTAAAAGAATAACAAATGCTGTGGAAAACAAAATATTATAAGGAATAGGGTACCTCTTTACCTTAAATGATACCATAAAAACAAATGCCATAAAAGCCGATCTCAGTGCTGATATTTTAAAATCGACAAATGCAAGATAATAGAAAATAACAGCTATCGTAAGGAATAAGATAATATTATCATTCAATCGAATTAATTTTAGAATAATAAGCAAAGCACCGATAATAACAGCAAGATGCAAACCACTTAAAGCTAACAGATGAGTGATTCCAAGTTTTTTAAATGAATTTGCTGTATCTCGATCAAGTTTATCTCTCTCCCCAAAAATAAAAGACATTAAGAGACTATTGTATTTTTCGGGAAGAATTCTAAAAACTTCTTTTCTATAAATATCAAATGGTTTAAATAAATTGTTTTCCTTTGAAAATATACCGCTTTTTAAAATCTTAACAACACTATTTTTCCCAATACTAATTCTGCCATATATCCCTTTTCTCTCATAATATTCTTCAATTTTATCATTATAATTGTTTATATATCCCTTAAATGAAATAACATCCCCTGTTAATAACCTGTAGTACTTATTGTAATTATATATTTTAATCCTTTTATTCCTCAGATGATAGGGATAGGATATATTAATTATTCCCTTATTACTATTAAAATTATATGTTCCTGTCCTTTCAATTGTACCCTGACATACAACACTTTCCGGAATCACTTTATCCTCTACATTCTTATTAAATGACACATTGCCATATATTAAAATGCTTAATAAAAGAAGAATTTTTGATATTTTATAATGTTTTGTCAAAAATAAAACAATAAATAAAATAATTGAAATAAAAAATAACAATATAGAATATTCAATCCATTGAGTGATTATAATACCTGTAATCAGAGCGAGTAAAGGAAATAAAGCTAAGATAGAATTAATATTTAAGTGATTCTTCAAAATCCTTCAAAGAAGAATGTAACTCATGCCTTGCTAATCCTAAATTCTGTTTCTCCCCCTCGACTAAAAGATAAATAAAGTATAAATCATTGATTGGCAATATGATGTATGTACTATGACCTGTTGTAAAGAAAAGTTCCATCAAACTACCTTTTTCACGATCCTTTGCAATTTTCTGGCTATTAATTACAATAGATGTGATATCAGCATCCATCTTTTCTATATCAATTGAATCATCCTTCACAGAATTGGCAAGTCCCATACCATCAGTACCTACAAGACTAACCAGTACCGTTCCATGAACACTGTTTAGTATCTCTGTCAATCTACTCTCATAATCAATCATTTATTGCCTCCTTTAAATATCTTTCCCCAAATACTTCTTTGTGATTTTTCTATTTGCATTTTTTCTTGTAAAGCTCTTTTATTGAATTTATTCCATTTAAGTGATTCCTCAATAAATTTTATATATTTTTCATTATTCCCCATTGCTTTGTAAACCAGTGCTATATTAACATATAAATCAGCATTATCAATTTTCGCTCTAAGTGCTTTCTCAGCATATTCCAGAGCTATCTCAGGATTACCGTTATTATTAATAATTGAAAGTGCAAGAAAACTATTCGCCTCGGGATGATCTTTTTTTATATGCAGGCAAGCGTAAAAATATTTCTCTGCTTTCTCAAATCTATTATTAGATATCGCATTAATCCCCTCTTTAAATATCTTTGAAAAGTGCTGTTGTTGTGCTATCTCAGATTCATCAATATATCCCATTCTTATTTTTCTGTCATAATCGGCTTTTTTCGTTGGATCTACTAATGTTTTATATGCCTCTGTTATCTGAATGAAATCTTTATTTGTAATTACCATTTAATTTCACCAATCTGTTTTTTGTAGTGCT
>CBDVEF010000283.1:0-2746 GCA_965372935.1 uncultured bacterium
AATAAACCTTATGAGATTGGTCTCTAACGAAAATGATAAAGTTCATTTATATAATATTTGTGAATATTTGGAAATTAATTATGACGATCTTGTAGAGGATGTAATTGGGAATACCTTATTACAGAACTTTTTAGATGTTGTCAAGAAAAATATTCGTCTTAAAGAAATAAATACTATCTTAGAGAAGTTTAGAAATAATAAAAATAGGTTTAAAATTTATTATGATGAGTTAAAAAAAAATATTATTGGATCTGATAATAAAGACGAAGATCTAATACAAGATATCCAATTATTTGAGCAAATATACAAAAATTATACAATTAGTAGACATGTTACTGAAAAAAACCTTAGTGATTTCCTAAACTATATAATTTTATCTCCAAAAAAGGATTTAAATAAAAGAGGTATTGCTTTATTAACCGTTCATGCAGCTAAGGGACTTGAATTTGATGATGTTTTCTTGGTTTCCATGAACCAAGGAATTTTTCCAGATTATAGAGCAATAAGAAGTAACAGAGCTTTAGAGGAAGAACGGAGAAATTGTTTTGTCGCAATAACAAGAGCCAAAGAGAAATTGTTCATAAGTTACATAAAGTTTGGGGATACAAGGTATGGATTACGGGAATATGAGCCATCTCAATTTTTAAAGGAAATGGGGTTAATATCTTAATTTTACCATAGAATATTCATACAGAAAAACATAACAGAATAATATATTCCTTTCCCTCTATCGTTGGTAGCCCCTTTTTGATATACTTTTTGCGATTCGTAAACTTGTAGCTTTTTACTTGTAACTGTTATGCAAACCTATCTATCATTATTTTTTAGTAACACAATTGACAGAATATTCGTATATAAATATAATGATATTAATAATATTGTTTAAAAAACCAAATGTAAAGGAGGATTAAAATGGGTAAGCAGATAAAGGCAATGATATTTATATTTATTTGCACAAGTATTGCATGGTTAATTCTTGGTAGTATAACAAATATTAGAACCTATGATCAAAATGTAAAACTAAAGACAGCCGTTTCACAATTATGGGGTTCACAGCAAAGGCAACAAGCACCCGTTGTTTATTATCAAACCGAAAGCAGGGAAAGGACTGAAACAGTCCAGGGTTCAAAAACAATTACAGAGATGAAAACAAGAGTTATAAATAATTATACAAATATAAACAGTACAGATATAAATACAGATTTGGAACTTGAATATAGAAAAAAAGGACTGTTATGGTATTCCACATATAAAATCAAATACAATGGTACATATACAATTGAAAATAATACGGGTATGCAGAAGAATTTTTTCTTTGACTACACATTTCCTAATAAAGATGGTATTTATGATGATTTTTCCTTTATAATAAATGGGGAAGAGGAGAAAGATCTCACTCCTGTTGCAGGGAAGCTAATAAAGAGAATTAACCTTAAATCTGGAGAAATAAAAACCATTGCAATTCATTACAAATCACAGGGGATGGATGAATGGTGGTATATATTTGGTTATGATGTTTCCCAAATAAAAAATTTCAATCTTGTATTAACAACTAATTTTGATAATATTGATTTTCCTGATGAGAGCATTTCACCTGTTAAAAAAATTAAGACTGACAAAGGATGGAAACTTATATGGAATTATTCTAATCTTATTTCAGGAATCCAGATTGGTGTTACATTACCGAAGAAACTTAATCCAGGCCCTTTTGCAAGCAGGGTTAGTTATTTTGCACCGGTATCATTATTCCTTTTCTTATTTTTAATGTTTATAATTACCACTGTCAAGAAGGTAAATATACATCCAATGAACTATTTTTTCATATCAGCAGCCTTTTTTAGTTTTCATCTTCTTATGTCTTATCTTGCTAACCATATGGCAATTCAAATTGTGTTTGTAATATGTTCAGCTGTATCGATCTTTCTTGTAATATCATATATGCGACTTGTTGTAGGAACTCGTTTTGCTCTAATCGAGATAGGGATTGCACAATTCGTTTATCTTGTAATGTTCTCATTCGCATTCTTTCTTGAAGGGTATACAGGACTCTCAATAACAATTTGCTGTATACTTACATTGTTTATTGTAATGCAATTTACGGGAAAAATTGATTGGAGTAAGGAATTTATAAACAAAGTTGAATAATAATTATTTTCCATTAAGGAGGATCTTATGAAAAATATGAATTTCAAAGCAATAGTGCTGATGAGTATTATTATTCTCTTTCTGTTTTCATCAGTATATTCTCAACCGACTGAAAAGAATTTACTTAATGCATGGGAAAATGTAATAAAAAGCGATACCAAAACAATTGTTTTGGAAAAGACTGATAAAAATATGTACAAATTCAATACCGAGCGATTCCCTTTCGATGGTAAATTAAAAGTATTAAGTGTTAATATTGATTCTGTGAATGAAATACAGGATGGGTATATACCAGGTATTATAGAGATCGAATTAATCGGATTATCAGATGATATCACTACGAAATACAGTTATAGTTATTCTACATGGCTTCAGAATAATTATTTATATTTCAATAAAAGTACTGAAGAGTGGTTATCTTCAAAGGAATATTATAAAGAAATACAGGAAAAATATAAAATACAACCGTATAAATATTGGAATATTTTTACAAATATTCCAATATTTATTTTCTTTATATTTATAATATTTATGATAATACTCCTTATAAAAACACAAAAAAAGAATAAGAAATATATTGATACTGCTCAGGAAGCAACGG
>CBDVEF010000284.1:0-2718 GCA_965372935.1 uncultured bacterium
ATTTGATTCATAATAGTTAGTGGCGGCAAAGGGACTCGGACCCCTGACACGTGGATTATGATTCCACTGCTCTGCCAACTGAGCTATGCCGCCATTGTTTTAATAACCGAATTGATATCTATAATCTTCTACATTAGAGTTTTCAAAAATCTCAGAAAACCAATCACTAAAAATCTCCTGTTGTTTTTTAGATTTAACTGATAAAACAAAATCTGTCAAGATATTTTTTATCTTATCTTCCGTAACTTGTAATTTATCTATAAGTTTTATAACAACATAATTATTATCTATTCTAAAAGGTTTTGATACAACTCCCTTATTTAGTGCAAAAGCTACACCATTAAATTTAGGATTATAACCTATTCCAGGAATACTGCTATACATTGAGATATCCTTGCTTTTATAATAATCACCGTTTTTATTTTTAATTGTCCCGGAAAAACTCTGCCTATTATTAATATTTTTTACAGCTCCTATAGCTCTACCCTTTGTAATTATTTCTGCGCTATTGATTTTTATTGAATCAACAATGCGATCTTTCACATCATCATATGAGAGAAGAGTAGAATCATCTCTTGCAGTTACAGATACAACTATATAAGCACTTCCTACATTAATCGGATAACTTATATCACCTATTTTTGCATTTTTAAGAAATTCTTTTAACCTTAATACATCACCGTAATTAGCAATTACGGGGTGATTAATATCAATGTGTTTAATTGTATCAATATTCATATTATTATGTTTTGAAATATTTTCGAATCCATCTATTTGAGTTTTTCTGACGAAGGCATCGGCATTATCCTTTATATTGAAAATCGTTTCATTAGATGGGACAATTCTTATTAAGATATGTCCGGCATTTATACTATCTCTCCTTGTATTATACACTTTTACAATATGCCAACCATATTTCGTTTTAAATGGTTTACTTATAACACCTTTACTTTGAGAGAAAACAATCTTTTCAAACTCTGGGACCATCATTCCTCTTTTAAGCCATCCCATTTTACCACCCTCTTTTGCAGAACCAGGATCTTGAGAAACAGATTTTGCCTTTTCTTCAAAATTATCACCACTTTTTAAACTATTATAGATTTCTTTTATTTCAGTATAAGCGATATCTCTATCATCTATACTTGGAGTAATTTCAAATGAAACTGCTGATAAATCTATTTTGTCTTTAATAAGAAATTGGCTTTTATTAGCATTATAATAGTTTATTCCATCTTCTTCGGAATATTTAACAAACTGAGTATCGTTTTCAATCGGGAATATACCATATTCAATTGTTACTTTTTCATAATTCTCAACTAAACTTCTAATAATTTCATTATCCTGTAAAATGATAAAAGATGATATATAGTTTTGTAACTTCTGTTTTGGTACAATGTCTTTTAACTGATTGGCATACATATTTACAAACTGTGCATTTCTCGGATCCTGTATTACTGATTTGTACTTATTCATATCAAATTTTCCATCTGTAAAAAGGGATGTATCATTTAGAATATCATTTGGAGGTTGGTTCAATATTATACCCATTATCTCATCATCCGATGTCTTAATGTTTAACTTATTCAACATACTCTGAAATAAAACATTGATAACCAATTGATTGAAAACCCTGTCAGATACAAGATTTTTCTGCTCTGGAGTTAATTCTCCATACTGCATTCTCATCTGCTTTAATTGCTGTGAATACATTCTTTCAAAATCAGAAAAGCTCAAATTAGTTTTATTTACCTTCCCAACTATATTTAAATTTTTAACATTTCCACCTTTTGATGATGCTACATCCATTCCCCATTGTAAAAATATAAAAGCAACAAATATAAGTATAGCTGCCCAAATGAATATAACAAGTTTTTTTCTAATTTTAGGTATAAGCATAATCACTCCTTTTTAAATTATAAAGCGGAGAGGCAGGGATTTGAACCCTGGATAGGATCACTCCTATAACTGCTTAGCAGGCAGCTGCCTTCAGCCACTCGGCCACCTCTCCATACTGATTTTCAAAAGCGGAGGGCGAGGGACTCGAACCCCCATGGGCGTAAACCCGGCGGTTTTCAAGACCGCTGCCTTACCATTAGGACTAGCCCTCCAAACCTCTGCAATATATCATTTAATGATTTGTATGTCAAGATATAGAGAAGGAACTTGTGCAGATAGGTATAGACATACTTACCAGTTTAAGGATAGAGGAAAGGATTAAATCCATTCCTCTCTGTTGTAATTATTCCCCCTCCCTTCTGTTCCCTCCCACCTGTGGAAGGAAAGTTAAAATTCTTCTCTTAGTGTAATTCGTCTTTATTCGTGAAATAAAGGTAAAAATTATTCCTTTCCTCTTACTTAGTGAAATTAGTGCTTTATATCTCCCTCTCTGTCTTTCTGAAAAGGTAAATATTATCTCTTCCCCTTAGTGAAATTCGTTGTTATTTCTTTCTTTCCCTTTTCGGCTGGTGTCTGGCGTCTGTCGTCTGACGTCTATTACTATTTATTCGTGAATTCGTCGTGGATCCACCCTATCTCCCTTTCAGTGGTTATTTCCCTTCTTTGTCATGCTGGGCTTGTGTTGAACTTGATTCGGTATTGATTCAGCATCTCAAACCAGATCCTGAAATAAATTCAGGATGACACATTCGTAATTTGTAATTCGTTGTTATTTCTTTCTTTCCCTTCTCGGCTGGTGTCTGATGTCTATTATCTTTTATT
>CBDVEF010000285.1:0-2718 GCA_965372935.1 uncultured bacterium
AAGCCTGTATATCAGGAGCAATGAGAAAGGATGAGGATACTGGTATTGTTAGCTGTGATTATGATAAGTGTGTTGGATGCTGGATGTGCATAATGGTTTGTCCCTATGGTGTTATAAAGATGGATATTTCAAAAAAGAGAATAGCATCAAAGTGTGATTTGTGTGCTGGCGAAGATATCCCAGTATGTGTTAAAAATTGTCCCAACGAGGCTTTGAAGTTTATAGAGGAAGAAGAAGTTATGGGAAATGAAATAGGTGATAAAACTGAATAATAATACAAGTCATAGAAAAAATAAAATAATCGACTATGTTATTATATGCAACTCGGCTGCTGGCATTTCTGCTGCAGAAAATATAAGAAAACTTGATAAAAAGGGAAGTATCGTTATTCTAACTTCTGAGGGTTATTTAAATTATTCCAAGCCTCTTATCACTTATTACATTGCAGGGAAAGTTAGCATAGAAAAAATTAATTTTAAAAAAGACGAATTCTATAAATGTAATAATATTTATCTTGAATTGGATTCTAGGGTAAGGTATATAGATACGATTAAGAAAATAGTAATAACAGTGAGTGGTAGGAAAATTCATTTCAATAAATTATTAATTGCTAATGGTGGAAAGCCTATTATTCCAGAAATTAAAATTAGGAAGAGTAGTTCCAAGAAGGTAAACAGTACAGGGAGATTAGAAAGAAATTTTAATGACAATTTTATTAATTTAGAAAATCTCAATAATATAAAGGGTATTTACAAGCTGGCTACTTTAAAAGATGCAATTAAGATAAAAAAATATATCGAAGAAAAAAAAATTAAGAGCGTGTCTATACTGGGAGGTGGATTAATTGGACTTAAATCAGCTGAAGCATTTTTAGAAGCAGGCTTAAGGGTCAATATAATTGAGCTTTCAAATAGAATAATGTCGGCTACATTTGATAAAGAGGCTTCAGATATTATTGAAAATATAATAAAGAGCAAGGGTAGTAATGTATTTACGAATGATACTATTGAAGTTATATATATTGATAAGAAAAAATGAAGAACAAAAAAGTAATTTTGTTGATAGCAACAATGCTGCTGTCGGTAACAATGGCTTTCGGGCAGTGGAATATCGATGAAGGTTTTGAAGGTGGAATTATTCCGGCAGACTGGACAATTTATGATGTGAATAATGATGGACTTGAATGGCATGCATATCAGAATACTTCGGCAGCTCATTCGGGAGATTGGATGGCTACTGTAGAATGTTTTGATAATGATGGTCATGACTGGCTCATTACACCACAAGTGACTATTCAATCAGGAGATTCATTTATATTCTTTGCCAAAGCATGGTATAGTTCTGAAGATTTCAATGTTAAACTTTCCACAACCGGAAATGCAATTAATGATTTTAATGTAACCCTGGAAAGTATTGTAGGAATTGGAGATGAATATGTGGAATATTCTTATGATCTGTCATCCTATGCAGGAAGTAATATTTATCTGGGAATTGAGTGGTTTCAGGATGTTTATGCCCTAGTTGTCGATGATGTTAAAGTGGGACAGGCAGAGCCGAACGATGCTGGAATGGTTTCCATCGAAGTTCCCGAAGCTCACCATTATTTAAATTCGGAAATATATCCTTCCGGTACAATAATGAATTATGGAACTTCCGATATTATCGAAGATTTTGATATAACTTGTGAAATTGTAGATGAATCTTCTGTTGTAGTTTATAGTTCTACGGTTGTGTATTCAGGAACAATCGTTCCCGGTGCAACGGAAATTATTGATTTCACCGATGTATGGCAACCAAATGAAGTTGGGGACTACACTGTAACAATGACAACATATCTTACCGGTGATGCTAACCCGAATAATGATTCCTTTTCAATTGAAACCGAAATATTTCAACACTACGGAACAGGCGGACCGGATGCTTTTGGTTATCAATGGATAGACAGCACCGAGCCGGGCGGACCGGTTTATAACTGGATAGAAATAAGTGGAACCGGAACTTCCACAATAACTTATGGTGTTCCAGGATTCTACGGAGATGATAATTTCTCCGAACCTATCGATTTTGGCTTTAATTTTCCGTTTTACGGCATTGACAGAACTTATTTTCATGTAGATATAAACGGCGAATTTCTATTAGCAGAAAATACATGGTATCATTCCTATCCCGATCCATACGGTATCTGGCAAGGAGATGGTAATATGTTCAATTATTCATATCCGATTCCAGGTTATACTCAAATGCCGGCATTAATTGCTATTTATTGGGATGACCTGCATGCAGATGAAGGAACAGGAGATATTTATTTCCAGACTTTTGGAACAGCTCCAAATCGCTACTGTGTAGTAGAATGGCATAACGTAAGGTTTCATAACGGAACAGGCGGAACCCCGTGCCTATGCTTTGAAGTGATCTTCCATGAAAATGGAGAGATGGTCTTCCAATATCAAAATGTGGCAACCGGACAAACAGGTCAGGTATGTCCTCAAGATTACGGACAAAGTTCAACCATTGCAATTCAAAATGATACAGCAGATATCGGACTTTGTTACCTGAGAGAAATAATTGAAAATGGACAATACATAGGGATTGAACCTCATGGCAATATGCTTCAGAATGAACTTGCCATCAGTTTCTTTATGGGGGAAGATTATCAACCTCCGGCTTTTGTGTATGATGAGGTGGGAAATACATTTGATAATACACCGGAAATTTCTC
>CBDVEF010000286.1:0-2717 GCA_965372935.1 uncultured bacterium
GGAGAATTACCTTATGAATATTAATCCCATACACAACATTCTTGACAAGTCTCTAGGGGCAGATAATTATCTGCCCTATTCTCTCTTGTTCCCTTTCCCTTCTTTTTCATTCCTGCCTTCCCCCTTTTTCATTCCTGCAAAAGCAGGAATCTACTCCTTTCAGTGGTTATTCGTGGTTGCTCCCCTCTCTTAGTGAAATTCTTGTTTAATTCTCTCTATCCTTGGTTATCTCTTTCCTGTATTTAAGGCAATAAATTATTCTCACCCCTTCGTGAAATCCGCTGTAATTCGTGAAATAAAGGTAAAAATTATCTCTTTCCCTTAGTGAAATTCGTTATAAATTAGCGAATTCGTGGTGATTCTCCCCTTTCTGAGAAAATATCAGCCCCCATCCCTCATTTTTTCATATAAATATTAAATACATTATTTATAAAATAGACATCAGAAAGCTATATTTACTAACTTAATGCCCATAACCATATCTTTTGATATGGAATGTAAAAACAATTCTGGCACATTAAAACAAATCTTTTTATTGTTTAAATTAATTAGCCCGTCACCCTTCGCAGGTTGCTTTTTATATTTTCTTGTGATGTTAAAACCGATAATAGCTCCTATGGTAGGACCAATCATAATAGCAAATTGAGAAATTTCCATAATTGATGAAGATGAACCTGACAAATCTGCAGATTTATAATACCATAAGGAATAAAATATCGCCTGAACACCTACGGAAATCGCAGTTCCGTAAATAAATGTTTTAAGTAGTGAACCTGTTTCATTGCCTATATTCCCAACAATATACACTCCTAATTCATTCCCTAAAATCCAACCGATATCCGCTAAAAATATAGAAACATCAATGTTCCATCCCCAGATATTTTTATCTGCTCCCATACCATAAAGGATGATTGAACCATATGCACAGACAGTTCCAATAACAAGCCCCCCTACACATTCACCTGTAATTCTATAAAAACTAAGAGGAGGAATGATATTCCCATATATTTTATTGTCTGATATTGAATCTTTATCTGTTTCTTCATAATTAATATTCACTATACTCTGATTTTCCGCATAATTTCTATATTTTAAATCGCTGAATTTATCCATACAAATAGTCGAGGAATAAAGTTTATAATTAGATAATAAAACAATTATTAAGCTAAATAGTAATCTTTTAATTTTCATCTTTAATATGTATAACGGTAAAAGCTCCATTTTCTACTGTATTTATAGTATCGATAATTGTATCCGAGTTAGGATCGATTTTATAAATTCTTCCTCCCGTATAAGAAGGCGTAAATATCCTATCAAGTGATTTTGAATAATTAATACATACAGCTCCACCTTCGGGTAAATCAATTGCCTTAATCCATTCATTTGTATTTGTATCAATCACATCTATTCTTCCTTTTCCATCTGTCGAAAAATCCATTTCATATGTTGTATACAATTTATTGTGGGCAAAAACAATATTCAATATCATATCATGCTCTTCATTATTGGGGATATATATCTCTTTTTTTAGCGTGAGATCAGGAAGAGAAAATACTGCCACATGATCTGTGCAACCTACATAGAGATTATTACCTTCTATTACAGCACAATTGGCATAATCATTATCTATGAAAGGAATATGAGAAGCAATAATCGAACCTGATTTTTTTGAATATAATACAAAATATTCACTAAATGAATCCGCTTTTGTATATTTAACATCCATTATTATTGTGTCCCCATAATACACTGCAAAATCTACCAATGCATCCTCAAACGCTATAGTATCGACAACCTTCCTCGTATTAAGATTATATATATAATTATAGCAATTGCGATTTGAATAATAAATAAGATTTGTACTTACAAAAGCAAGATTCTCACCAATATGAAATATCCCGTTAGGTGCCCATCCCACTTTTGATTCTTCTACTTTACCAGAAGAAGGATCCAGTATCCTTAAGACATCAGAACCCTTTTCAAATGCCTGTCTATCATGCAATGTCACATAAATTAGTCCGTTATGGATTAAGAAATCACAAATATTTTCAAGCTTACCGCCTCTTCTTATTGCCACTTCCTGTCTCCCAACTACACTGTCCTCTTTTGTATCTATTACAGTTATATATCCACTTGATGGGCTCATTATAAATCCTGCATTAGGAGGTATATCGAGAGGTGTAGTATTTAATTTAAGCCCAAAATTAAATAAACTACATCCTGCAAAAATCATTAATAACATAAGGGGAAGGATAAACTTCCCCTTTATTTTACCAGCTTTCTTGAATAACATATGTATCACCATCATTATATACATCATATAAGTGAGTGAGCAATTGATTATTTGATTATATAAATTTTTCATAAGTCCACCTTCTTGATTTTATTTTCACCGTATCTATTTTATATATTATACTCTTCCTTTTTTATTTGTCAATAAATTTTTCATGAAATGGGTAGATAGGTATAGACATACTTACCAGTTTAATGAGAGAGGAAAGGATTAAATCCATTCCTTTCTTTTTAATTATTCACCCTCCCTTCTATTCCCTCCCACCTGTGAGGGAAAATTGAAAATTATTCCACTTCCGTGTTATTATTCTCTTTTCCGTGGTTTTCTTCCTCGCCCTTTATGGGAGAGGATTGAGGTGAGGGTGATTATGTAGATAAGCAATATGTTAAATAGTTTTCAAATTATGAGTAATATATATCTATTA
>CBDVEF010000287.1:0-2716 GCA_965372935.1 uncultured bacterium
CATAAATTACTTTTTCTTTTCTACTACAACCAATTTGTAGCATCAAAATAACAATACTATATATCAATAGTTTTTTCATTATTAATAAATCTTTTCAATATAATATAGGCAGATACAGAATCCATATCATAATGCTTTTTACCTGGCGTTTTCTCTAATAATTCCTTTGCATCTTCTGTTGAATAACGCTCGTCTATTCCTTTCACAATTACATTACATTCCTTTTTTATTAATTCTGCAAAATTAATAACCTCTTCATAACGAAATCCTTTGCTACCATCAACATTAAAAGGAAGACCAATCAATATAATTACAATTCCCCTCTCCTCAACAATTGAAGATATAAAGTTCAAAGCTTTATTTCGCTTAACAGTTTTAAATGGGAATGGGATTTTACCGGAGATGTCCGTAATAGCTGTCCCAACCCTTTTTCTTCCTTCATCTATTGCTAATATGTAATTTTTTTTCAACAAAATTGATACCCTCTGTACAAACAAATATTAATATAAATATTATTAATGTATATCCAACTGAATAATATATCCCGATTATTCCTCTTTTTTCTATCACATTAAGTAAAGGTAAAAATGGGGGAAGTATTTTTAATACTGAACTGATTATTCCTCTAATAATTATAGGAACATCATATTTAGCTGTATAATTATATATAAACGGAAGTAGTAAAGATCCAAGATAAAACACCCAGCTGAAACAATAGAGAAATCCTTTTGATAAAAAATTTGCGAGCAATCCTATAAGTGATGTTATCATAATAATCATCAATAATATAGAAATAAGGAGTATAAAAATATTATTATCAAAACCAAACTTATTTATATTAAGAGTAACAAGATATATAGCAATATAAGGGATAAGAGATACAATTGCTATTAGCACTATTGCGCCGATCTTCATTACCTCCTCAAGAAATTTCCTCTCATATTTTATATACCTGTCTTTTAATATAGATGAAGAAATTCCAATGAGGTATGCTGCGGTGAAAAATGAAATAACATAACTTGAGAAAGTCTGAAAATTAAGATAGGAATTCTTCTGTATAGGTACTGATTTTATTATAACAATATTTGTTTTAATAAAAAGATTAAATATTAAAGCATATACCGGAACTCCTATAAGATAAAAATAGGTAAATCCGGATTTCAATGTTTTTCTTACATAATATTTAAAATATACTTTTATCATTTAGTTGTCTTCTAACTTTAATATTTTGTTGTTGATAGAATCATTATTGACATAAAAATCTATCCGCCTTATTTCTGCAAACGGACTGAATGTTTTACAACATGTTCCTGTTTGAACAATGAGTGGTTTTTGTTTTCTATCTATTAAATTATACTTTTTCATATTTTTATCATATATAACACTCTTATGTGTATGACCACATAAGATAAAATCAATACTATGTTTTTCTGCTATAGTGATAACAGCATCATTATTCTTTTGATTAAGTTCAGAAGGATCTATGGGAGGCCCATGCATAACAAATATTTTATATGGATAATCATCATATGCTAATAAACTATCAGCCCATTCTATAGCGATAGATAAGGGACCTTTACATCTTGATGGAACAATATAACTATCGCTTCTTGTATCAAAAAGATAAATACTCAGCGGGAATATCGCTTCATGAAAATGATCCTTCTCATTTATTTTATTTTTGAATATACTATTGCCAATAGACATTTTTAGAAAATTATGATGTTCATGATTTCCTGAAATAATTAAAAACGGGCATTTTATATTATCAGTTATTTTCATAAACTCTTCGAGATAACTGGAATTGTTATATTCAATATTATCCCCGCCAAAAATCACGACATCAGGATTCTCACTGTTTATTATATCAATCCATTTTATCAATTTCTCTGCTGTATATCTGAATCCTATATGACAATCAGTAATGAAAATTACCCTTATAAAATCCTTGAAATTATTATTATCTTTGATTGAAATGCAATGTTTTTCAATCATAATATTTTCTCCGATTATAGAAGTTATATTGTATATTCCCTCTTTCATATTATCGAATTTTATTGTATATATTTTAAATGTATCAGGTTTGTACCACTTAGATGAAAACGAATTATTGCATATCCTAAAACTGTCTGGGGCTATCTTAAAATGCACTGAAATTGTGTCTGTTGATTTTCTCCATGCATTAATACCAAATTTTGGATATTTAATTATTGATTCCTCGCCGAGAACCATACTATATATACCAATTATAATGAAAGCAAGTAGGAAACAAGTTTTAAAATATCTTTTGTATTGAATAAAGGAATTTTCCATTTTTTATTTTCTCCTTTTACTACTGCAATAATTTCATCTCTAACTATTTCATCATCAACATTGCCAACCCATATTTTTTTAATACCCTTTATGTTCTTTCCCCCTTCTATAAGCACAAAATCCATATCTTTATAGTACAATAGTAATTTGGATATATCAAAATTGCTTTCAATATGATAGTTTATAAAACCATCTTTCCCCAAAAATGATACGGAATCGATACCTGTATTCAAAAATCTTGATGTATCCTTAAAGATTTCTCTTTTAATATAATTATCTGAATGTTTTATTATGGCAATTTTATAATTCATATCTTTTAATTTTTTAGCGATTTCAATTATTAAAGTTGTTTTTCCGCTGTTTGAATATCCAATAAATGAAAAACATTTCATACCATACTTAT
>CBDVEF010000288.1:0-2714 GCA_965372935.1 uncultured bacterium
TTTTAATATATTTTAACACTATATTATAAATTAAAATTTCAATTAAATTTACTATATTGTTTAATAAAGTTGAACAACTTGAATGTTATAATAAATTCTCTATGTTAATTGCTCTATCTATAAGGAATAATCTGTTAAATTATTTAAAGGATGAATTTGTTAGAATAAAGTGGCCTAATGATATTTATTATAGAGATAAAAAAATATGTGGGATATTACTACAGAGTGTTACAGAGGGGATTGAGTCACGATTAGCTATTGGGATAGGGATTAACATAAACAGTGATATTAATGAATTCCCAGAGGAAATGGAACCATTTGTAACAAGTTTGTCTCATATATGTGGGAGAACAATTGATATGAAGGAGTTTATAAAGGTACTTTTAGTCGATATTAATCATTACTATAAGGAATTTTTAAAAGACGGGATCAATAATTATATTGATACTATTAATGATTGTTTATATAAAAAAGGGCAGTTGGCAGAATTTCTTATAAATGAGGAAAATGTAAATTATAAAATTATAAAAGTAGATAAGGACAGTTCATTGTCTGTTATGGATAAAAGAGATAATATTATTAAAATTACATATGGTGAACTAATATAGAATGAGTGCAAAACAGATAAAATTCCTTACAAAAATATTTTCAAAGATTCCAAGAGATTTCCTCTATTTAATTGGTGGATTTATTGGTCTTATATTACCTTTCTTATTAACTAAGAGAACAAAAATATTATATAGCAATTATAAAAGAATTGCCCCTGATAAAAACTATCTCAGACTTGCTCAACTCGAATTTCAACATATTGTATGGAACTATATCGATTTTTTCAAGATACCAAATTTTAGTAAAAAGTCTATATTTTCATTATGCCCATATATACCTAAAAAAACAATAAAGATAACAGAGAATAATGGAGGTGCTGTAATGATCTGTGCACATATCGGGAATTTCGATTTTGCAAGTTCTTATATATCATCGTTCAGTGAACTGCAGACCGTTTCAGTTGCCGAGTCAAATGGACCAGGTGAAGAATTGTTTACTGTTTTTTCAAATTATAGAAGTGCATTTGGAATGAAAATCCTTAAGCTTGAAGATAAAACGACAATGTACAATTTATATCACTTACTTAAGGAAGGGGGATTAATTATTCTTTTGGGCGATAGGGATATATTGGGCAATGGTATGGAAGAAGAATTTTTTAAATTCAAATCAAAATTTCCTATCGGACCTGAATATCTTGCGTTGAAACAGAAAAAAGCAGCAATATTTGGTATAGTGATACGAAATCCGAGAAAAAGAAGATTCTATAAATTAATTGAAATTAATATACCTTTAGACGACCTCTTTTCAATTAATGTAAATTGTGCTATAAATATATTATTAAAACGATATATTCTTATACTGGAATCTATAATAAGGAAATATCCCGAACAGTGGTTAGTGTTCCAACCACCCTGGATTGAATGATGAAAATACTATTTGTTTCTGAAAATTATTATCCGCATTTAGGCGGTATCACAGAGCATGTGTATCATCTTGCTTTGGAATTGCAGAATAGAGGGCATAATGTGATGGTATTGACAGGCGGAGCAAGTAAAAAGGGAAGAAAAAATACACCTGAAAATATTTTAACTATGAGAGTTGGGCAAGCGGTTCTCTTTCCTGTAAATAAATCACTAACGCGGTTTACATTTATGAAACACCCATATAAAGATGTAAAAAGAATAATGAATGAAGGTAATTTTGATATTGTGCATCTCCATGGTCCTATAACACCATTTTTGCCAATGGCAGCACTAAAAACAGCTCCAAAAATTAAAATTGTAACATATCATGCTGCACATGAAAGGAATATTTTCTACTTTTTACTATCTAAAATTATATCGGATTATTTTAAGAAGCCACATGGTATGATTGCTGTTTCAAAGGTTGCAGAGAAATCTGCAAGAATATATATTAATAGAAATTTTACAATAATTCCTAATGGTGTGGATATTAGCAGGTTTTCCCCTGAGGTTAAACCTATTCAAAAACTTATGGATGGAAGGAAAAATATATTGTTTGTCGGGAGATTCGAACCGAGAAAAGGTTTGAAATATCTTTTAAAAGCTTTTCCGATAATTAAGAAGGGAATACCGGATGCCAGACTTGTTATTGTAGGGGGAGGATTTTACAAGGGATTTTATAAACAGTATATACCAACACAATATGGTAAGGATATATCTTTAGCTGGTTTTGTATCGGGCAAAGAATTGCCAAGGTATTATGCATCTTGTGAGGTGTTTTGTTCACCCGCTGTAGAGCGTGAAAGTTTTGGTATTATACTTCTTGAAGGGATGGCAAGTAAGAAATGTGTTGTTGCATCTGACATAAGTGGCTATAGACAGGTTATTGACAATAATGTAAATGGAATACTTATTCCTCCAAAAGAGCCGAAGAAATTGGCTGAAAGTATTATTGATCTTTTGAATAATAATAGACTAAGAAATGAAATAGCTTCTAATGCAAGAAAAAAAGCTGAAAAATATGCATGGGAAAAGATAACGGATAAAATCGAAGACTATTATAAAAAGCTTTTAGAAAAATATGATTTTGATTGAGTTTTTTATAATTTCCATTTCTATTAATATAATATTCTGGTATAGAGAGTATGGTAGAAATAGAAAATACCCTTTAGTTTTACTATTCCATCAAATTGAAAATAATTG
>CBDVEF010000289.1:0-2712 GCA_965372935.1 uncultured bacterium
GGGACAAAACTTCCAGAGTCAATAAGAAAGTTAAGCAGAGAAAAAGATGTTACTTTGTTTGTTGATGGAGACAGAGGAGGAAACTTGATTATTCAGAATGTGGTTGAAAACGCAAATGTGAAATATATTGCAGGGGAAGATTATTCACAGAAGGATTATATTGAACTATGGGTAAAAGGAAATAATGGAACCCTCCATATAGATTATGGAACAAATATAAAAGAGGATGCTCCAAGGAGAAACAGCAATGGAGATATTGTAGGTTTCAATAACCTTCTGAATAGTGAGGATCAAAATAAAAACGGGATACTTGATGAAAATCTAGGTGAAGATGCAGGATTGGATGAAATTATGGGTGGTGATGGGAGGCATATAACGGGTGATGATGGCAATGATGATTACAAATATTATAATGATAATCCTAATAATTATCTTCACCTTAATGGAACAGAGGGGAATAAAAGATTGGATAGTGAAGATCTGGACTGTGATGGCAGTCTTAATATCAGAAATGATTATTATGCGGTTTCCTTAAACCTTGCCACCAGTGTCCCTGTTATATCCCGTACTAATGGTTGGAAACTGTTCAGGATTTCCATTAAGAAGACAGAAAATGTTGATACAATTGGGAATCCTTCCGTGGAACATATAAAATATGTAAGATTATGGATTGATGGACTTTCAAGTAAAGATTCCATATCTTTGACAAATTTCAATATTACAGGAAATAAATGGTGTATCGGTTACGTAGAGGATTTGAATGATAGTATTATTTCACAGTCCGATAGTGGAATAGTCTCACTTTCAATTATAAATAATCAGGAGTACACTAATTATACCCCACCTTATAATGTGAAGAAAACACAATATGGTTCTTATGAAAAGGAACAATCACTTGTAATACAATATAATAATTTAGAACCTGATAATCAAATTTTTATAACGGAAGCATTTTCTCGCAATTATAATTATATGGATTATAAAACATTAGGCGTATACATTTACAATAATAATAGCAATTTAATCCCTTTCACCGTATTAAGATTCTATTCCGATGACAATAACTTTTACGAATATACAACGAATGTTGACACAGGGTGGACTTTCATCACAATTCCTATTTCTCAGTTTACTGATATCAAGAGAATTAAACCTGATTCAATTAATGATTATACTATTTCATTCTTTAGAATAAAAGGAAACCCATCGTTCAGAAATATTAAAAAAATTGGCATTGGATTAAGAAATAAAACAGGTTCTACCCTTTCAGGGGAGTTTTATATTGATGATATTCTGCTAACCGATATAAATTCTGTGCCGGGTTATTCACTTATGGCAAGTTCACAATTTAATATAAGTGATATATTTGCATTTAATGCTTCAATCAATAATAGCATCGCTGATTTCAGACCATTGAATTCCAATGCTTTAAATAATGATAAAATAGGTGTTACATATAACGCTTTATTAGAGACAGGTAAATTTCTCCCTTCAAGATGGGGGATATCAATACCATTAAATTATCGTTATACATTGGATAGATTATATCCCAAATATCAGATATATTCAGATATAGTTCTTTTAGACCCCACATTACGAGACATCCAAAAAACAATTACAAAAAATCAATTTTTATCAGCATCCTATTCGAAGAGTTCAAAATTCTCTAATCCCGTATTACATTTGATAGACCCTGCTAGATTGACTTTCAGTTATAATGAAACAAGAAATAAGGGATATTTAATGATTGACAGCTCTAATATTATTACTTCATCATTTTCTTATAATTATCTTTTAAGTATAAAAAAAATGAAGCTCTTTAATAAAATGCTTTTATCGTTTGCTCCGGAAAATATTAACTTAGGAGCAAATTACAATTACAATTTTAATAAAAGATATTCAAAAAGTGATTCGGGTTTTATACCTTCATATAATTTAATGAAAAAATATCTTTCATATAATATGTCCACAGCATATAAACCTGTGCCAGCTATAACATTCTCTTACAATAATATGTTTACAAAAGATCTGAATCTTTTTAGAGATACAAATTATATCCCGGGATCATTAATCTATACAAGTCATAAAAGCACATTTGGTTACTCTCCTAATTTCTTTAATGGTTTTTTAGCCCCCGGTATAAATTATACATTTGCATTTACCGATAATCACAACCCGGATTTAATTACTCATACCGATTCAACAGATGTAAGGAACATTTCTGTAGATAATAATATATCTGCCAATGTTGACTTGAAATATATGAGTATTATAAAATTGTTAACAACATTTAGAGACAAATCTAAAGATACAACATATATTAAAGGCAGTCCGGGCTGGATTCTCGTTCAGATTGATGAATTCAGTGATAAATTTAGCCCGCTTAAATTTCAGTACGGTAGAACAAATAACCAACAGGCAGTAAGGGTGAGAGACATACCTGGATATAAATATATTTTAGGTATAGATCAATTAATACCAGAGTATCTTAAAACTTCACTGACAAGTCTAAGATATACACACTCTGATAGTTATTCAGCTTCAACAGGTTTTTCTATGTCGAGCTTATCGCTAAATATAAAAGGAAGTTATTCACATGGAGAGCAGGGGGAATCAGGGAATTATAATAATCAAAGTATAAGTAATAAATTTACATTTCCTGATGCTACATTAACAATTAACAGAATACCTGTACCTGAAAATCTCAAAAAT
>CBDVEF010000290.1:0-2705 GCA_965372935.1 uncultured bacterium
AGAGAGCTTAAATCGTTAATCGTAAATCGGAAATTAGTGGACTCGTTTTTATAATTCCTTTTTGTGCTTAATCTCCTTTCTTCCCCCTCCCTTCTATTCCCTCCCACCTGTGGAGGGAAAGTTGTAAATATCTCCCTTTCGTGAAATTCGTTACTCTTTCGTGAATTCGTGGCTATTCCCTCTCTACTTCCTCGCCCTTTATGGGAAAGGATTGAGGTGATGGTGATAAAAAGTATTTAAGTAGGAAATGAGAAATAGGAAGTTTAAAGATGAAAATCGAAAAACGGGAAAGCCAATGCCAATGGGAACGGATTGTAGGGGCGAATAATCATTCGCCCTAATTAGTGAAATTAATTTAAAATTTTATTCTTTCCCTCTTTCCCATTGACAATAGTGGATAAATATTAAATAATTATTTTATCTAAATGGAATTTTCACAACATTAAGGAGGTTGTATGAAAAAATTTCTATTAGGAACTATCGTTCTAATTTTTCTAATGACATTTTTATCGGCTGAAGTAGTCACATTTCCTAAAAATACAGGAAAGAATGGCTTCAATGTTATTTCTTCAAGAACATCAGGTATAGAAATTGAGTTTACTATCGAAAAAATGATAGTGAATGATATTAATATTGATGGTGAAGATATGGTTAATTTTAGTATACCGGGTATGATATTGCCTAATGATGCAGGAGCTCCTAATCTTCCAGGAGAGGGTAGATATATAGCGATACCGGAAGAGGCTAATGCAAATGTAAGAATAATTTCTTATGAAAAAGAGGTCTATCAAGATGTAAATCTTGCCCCTGCACCTGTAATACCATTTGATTTGGACAATCAAGTTCTAAAATATGAAAAGGATTTTAGTATATACAACAAGAATGCATTTTATCCAGCTAATATTGCAACACTATCAAAAAGAACAAAGATAAGAGGTGTGGATGTTGTCATTCTTGGTATTACACCATTTCAATATAATCCCATTACAAAGGAACTTATAATATACAAAAACATAAAAGTGTATGTTGAGTTTAATGGGGGTAACGGACATTTTGGAGAAAATCGTCTTAGGAACAGATGGTGGGAACCAATACTTCAGGCAAATTTAATTAATTATGATATGTTACCTAAAATAAACTTTACAGAAAGAAAACAGAATAGAGCCGATGAATATGAATATATTATTATAATACCCGATGATCCTAATTTTGCAGCATGGGCAGATACAATAAAGTTATTCAGACAGAAACAGGGTATATTAACCGGAATATTCACAACTACTGATCTCGGAGGAAACACCGTATCCAATATTGAGAATTTTATAAACAATGCTTATAATACATGGACAACACCACCCGTAGCGGTTCTTTTATTATCCGATTATCAATCCTCTGGAAAGGCATATGGTATAACATCTCTATCGATGACACATCCATATTCAGGTACATATGTGTCTGACAATATGTATGCCGATGTTGATGGCGATACACTTCCTGATATAGTTTTTTCAAGAATTACTGCTCAGGATGCAACACACCTTCAAACAATGATTGAAAAATTCTTAAATTATGAACGAACTCCTTCTACCAATTTTAATTTCTATGATAACCCTGTTACTGCCTGCGGTTTTCAAACTACACGATGGTTTCAGTTGGCATCGGAGATTATGTATGGTTTCTTTGAACATAATTTAGGGAAAAATCCCACAAGAATCAATGCAATTTATAGTGGTACTCCAACACCGGGCGATCCGTGGTCATCAGCAACAAATACGGATGATGTGGTTGCATATTTCGGTTCCTCAGGTCTTGGTTATATAGGAGATACTATTCCCACTATACCATGGAACGGAACCGGTACCGATGTTGTAAATGCAATAAATAACGGCACATTCCTTCTTCAGCATAGAGACCATGGTGGAGTAACCGGATGGGGAGAACCCGAATTTACAATGAGTGATTTTTCTTCACTTATAAATAATCTATTACCATTTGTAATGTCAATTAATTGTCATACGGGTAGATTCGATTATTCAACTGAAGTATTCACGGAAGGATTTCATAGGATGGAACATGGGGCTCTTGGTGTTGTAGCTGCTTCTCAGATTTCATATTCGTTTGTAAATGATGCATTTATATTCGGTCTATATGATGGTATGTGGCCGCAATTCGACCCTGGCTATCCTACTAAAGGATTTACGGGATATGATAACCTAAGACCAGCATTTGCAATGGAATCGGGTAAGTATTATCTACAAGCTTCAAGCTGGCCTTATAATCCTGACAAGAAATGTCTTACACATAATCTTTTCCATATGCATGGAGATGCATTTCTTACACTCTATTCGGAGGTTCCAGATTCCTTAAGTGTTACACATTCACCTACGCTTGCCGTAGGGGAAACAAATTTTGCGGTAACAGCAGATGATAGTTCTCTCATTGGACTTACGGTTAACGGTGAAATCATAGGGAAAGCAGAAGGAACAGGAAGTTCTGTTAATATTACTATTCCGGCACAAACAAACCCAAGTGATACATTAATTGTAACGGTAACAAAAATGAATAAATTCAGATATGAAAGAATTGTACCAATAATATCCTCCAGTGGGCCTTATGTTTCATATCTGTCAAACATTATAGATGATGCTTTGGGTAATAATAACGGACAGATAAATCCGGGAGAGACAATAGATTTATCGGTATAT
>CBDVEF010000291.1:0-2677 GCA_965372935.1 uncultured bacterium
TTGTCAAAGAAATTCAATAAGATCTTTTCAATAAACCCAATTTTAATTTCATCCCCTATTACTGCAATTATCTTCAAAAATCTTATTGTAATATAATCAAAATTATTTAGTTTATAAGCGATTAAATCATTTATTCTTTCGGGGACTCTTTCCAATAATATATCTATTATTTTATTATGTTCAATGTTATAAATTAACAAATTATTTTCAAACAATAATTTTATTATTTCACTAATAAAAAGAGGATTGCCTGACGTGTATTTGAATAACTTATTAATAACCTTTTCTGAAAATTTTTGTTCTGTTAAAATATTTTCAAAGAATAGTTTTGTTTCCTTTTTATTGAAATTATTTATCTCAAATTGTTTTGTATCTTTAGAAAAATATAGCATATCACCTTTTCTTCTGCTTGAAAATATAATCTTTATAGATTTTATTTTATTTAAAAGTGTTTTAATAATCTTGATTGATGCATCATCGGAGTAAAATACATCATCGATTATCAATATCGATTTACTACCCTTCAGTGATCTTACTGCCCTATATAGAATATCAAGAAGAATATTAGAACTTTCCGAGCCATTTATAATAATTATATTTGATACATCTTTTATCGTAACATTAAATAAAAGACCGATAAAATATATAAACATTCTATATTGAGGTTTATTGCTTTCAATTATTTTATTAACAAAGGATTTGATATGATCTGCACTTGCAAGGTCATTAATATTAAGTTCTTTTGCTATTTCACTTAGCAATCTCCTCAATAAAGAATATGTAACATCCTTTTCAAATGAGAAATTTTTAATTCTAATTACTGATATATTTTTAATATTGATTTCGTATATAATTTGTGAAATTATATATGATTTACCTGTACCTGCTTGACCATATATATGAATATATTTACTTTTATCTTTGATATATGGAATAATTCTTTCAATAATATTTTTTCTAGAATCCTGTGGTTTACTAAACAAAGTGCCTATAGCAGTTTGAGAATATTGTGACACAATCTTAAATACATCTATGGGATATTGCTCTCCTTTAAAATTGTATTTTTTATATTGCTTCATCTTGAAATCGTTCTTAATCTTGTCTTTGACATTCTTCGTTATAAACACCCCTTTATGCTCGAGAAGTCTTATAATCTTACCTGAATTATTAGCTTCGTCACCAATTATCGTAAAATCTTTCCTCCTTGATGAACCAATCTCACCTGAAAAAACAAAACCTGAGTTTACTAAAACCTGTTGTGTTAAATCAAAACCAGCAATCCTATATGCGAAGCATACTGAAATATACTCGATATGCTCGATTGCATCGGGGATCCCCGATATAAACATTAAAGTATAACCTTTGTCTCCAATATCTACCTTACTAAAATATATGTTATACATATCGGCTATTTTTCGTACTCTATAAATATAATCTTCAAATTTGTAAATATTATTCGTTTCATCAATATCGCAAAACTTAACGATTATTATTCCAACCCGTCTCTTTTCATTAATCACCATTTTATCCGATTTTAATAATTTTATAATATTTTCATCGAATAATTTATTAAAAAATGGAGAGATATTACTAATCACATTCGTTTTCGGGGTAATCAGAGATTGATATGAACCTCTAAATTGTTCCAATATGGCATATTCATCCTTTGTTTTATATTTAATTTCATTATCCAAATTCAAAACATCCTTTAGTGGCATTGAAATTTTATGTTCCCTACACTTCTCTTTTGCTTTTGCAGAGATAATAAGTGGATCACCGTAAAATACGGGGATAAATTTCTTCCCGTCATTTATTATATGGAGTTTTATAATTCCATAAGATAGACCTATCTTAATATCTATATCAAATTCAATTCCACCAATTTCTATTATTCTATGATTTTTAATATATAAAAGTATTTCCGTTGAACAGTTTATACTTTTTAAAATATTTTTCTTAACAGAATAATCTCTTTGAGGAATATAAAATTGAATGGCATCACCAACATATTGGATTATTTGCCCGTCATAAGTTTTTATTATATTTATAAGAGGTGTGAAAAAATTGTTTAACAGTTTTGTAATAATATCAACACCGTTCGGACTTGTTTTTACAATATGCTCTGTAAGATATGTAAATCCGGATACATCAGCGAATACCACTACTCCTGATATGGTTTCAGTGTATCCTTTTATTTCCCCATGTTTTTTAAGACATATGCTCTTGATTTTTTCAGGAAGAAATGATCCAAGCCCTTCCATAATGTTATTTTATCAAAATATGAAAATAATGTAAAGGATTGAATAAATTTAGGATGGATAGGTATAGACATACTTACCACTTTAATGAGAGAGGAAATGATTAAATCCATTCCTCTCTGTTTAAATTATTCCTGCCTCCCCTTTGTGTCATTCCCACCTCCCTCCTGTGTCATTCCTGCGAAAGCAGGAATCTACCCAAGCACTGGCAAAGTCATCTTGAATTTGTAACTGTAGGGGCGAATAATTATTCGCCCTAATTAGTGAAATTCGAGACTATATCCCCCTCCCTTCTGTCCCCTCCCACCTGTAGGGAAAAATACTATATGGGAAAGGTTTTCAATTTCACACTTCCTCGCCCTTTATGGGCATATCCTTACCCACATCTTTTTAAGTTTTAGCAAAACAATAATTTTATT
>CBDVEF010000292.1:0-2677 GCA_965372935.1 uncultured bacterium
AAGCAACGACGGATTACTCGGTACTTAAAGGTATTAATGCTATATCTATATGTGTTCCCACACCTCTAAATAAAACAAAAGAACCGGATGTTTCATATATAATAGATGTGAGGGATGAAATAGTAAAATATTTACACAAGAATATGTTGATTGTTCTTGAATCAACTACATATCCTGGAACTACTGATGAAATATTACTACCTTATTTTGCAGATAAAGGACTTAAGGTTGGAAAAGATTTTTATTTATTATTTTCTCCGGAAAGAATTGATCCAGGCAATCCTATTTATCATACAAAAAACACACCAAAAGTAATTGGTGGTGTAACAAAACAATGTACAGAAATTGGAGTTTATCTTTATAGCAAAATCATCGATAAAATAATTCCTGTTTCTTCAACACGATCAGCAGAAACTGTAAAAATATTGGAAAATACATATAGAAGTATAAATATAGGTCTTGCAAATGAAATTGCTATTATGTGTAATAAGCTCGGTATAGATGTCTGGGAGGTGATAAATGCTGCTGCTACAAAACCTTTTGGTTTTCAGGCATTTTATCCAGGACCGGGATTAGGAGGACATTGTATTCCAATAGACCCACTTTATCTAAGTTGGAAAATGAAGGCATTTAACTATAATGCCAAATTTATCTCATTAGCAGATGAAATAAACTCAAATATGCCCAATTATGTTGTATATAGAATAACAGAGATTTTGAATTTTATTGAAAAAAGTGTCAATAAAGCTAAAATCCTGATACTTGGAGTTGCATATAAAAAGGATATAGATGATATAAGAGAATCTCCTGTTATTGATATTATATCGAATTTGATTTCTAAAGGAGCTAATGTTTCTTATAATGATCCGTATGTCAATAATTTCTATGTTGTAAAAGATCATAGTGAAATAAATAAAGATAGTGTTTATATGAAATCTAAAAAATTATCAAAGGATTTGTTAAAGGATACGGACATTACGGTAATTACAACGGATCATTCTTTATATGATTATAAATTTATAGTTCAGCATTCAAAATTAGTGTTTGACACAAGAAATGCAATTAAAGATAGGAATAATGAAAAAGTTTATATACTTTAACATTGTATCTGTAATATTAATAATATTTATAGTTTACCCTCTTTTTTCAAATGATTCGGGTTCTATCTTAATAAGGAAAGGAGAATATAAAAAAGCTATTGACTATTATGAAATTGAAATTGATAGTTTAAATGCCTCTGAATTAAATAATATCGGTGTAGCATATTACAAATTCGGTTCAATAGGAAAAGCAATATATTATACTGTTAAATCATTGAAATCGAGGAATAATTTTAAACCGGCAAGGAAAAACCTATCCATATATAGGAAGCAATTATCTAATAATTTCACCCCCCTCAATACGTTATCATTATTTGCTTTTATAACTAATAATATTAATATAAATTTAATATTATTCCTAACCATTTGTGGAATATTATTGATAATTATTTTATTAATGATAAATCTAAAATTCAAATATATACTTATTGTATTATTAATAATATATGAATTTTTATTAAATGGGGCTTTAGTTAGCATTAGAAAAGATAGAAATATTCCTTATGGTGTAACCATAGAAAAAATATCTGTGCTTGAAGGACCTGGCAACGAATTTATTGAAAAGATAAAAGCCCCCGAAGGGGCTGAATTTTATATCTTAGACGATAAAAATAATTTCTTTAAAGTAAAATTCCTTAATGGTTTTATTGGTTGGATAAATTCCTCCTGTACAAAAACAATTAATTGTCAATAATGCTCATCCGCAACATCAAGGAATGGTTTAAGTTTTCTCGCTCTTGTGGGAAAACTAAGCTTTTTTAATGCTTTTGTTTCTATCTGTCTGATTCTTTCTCTCGTCACACTAAATATTTTACCAACTTCCTCAAGTGTTCTTGGCACACCATCTTTAAGACCATATCTGAGACATAAAATATCCTTTTCTTTATCACTTAATGTATTTAAAGCTTCATGTAATCTCTCTTTCAGTATCATAAGATTTGCTGCCTTCTGTGGAGAAATAACTTTTTGATCCATTATAAAATCTCCGAAATGTGTATCATTACTCTCATTAATAGGTCTATCCAAAGAAACAGTTCCCTGAGTAATTTTATATACACTTTTTATTTTATCTACATGTATATCTAATTTTTCAGCTATCTCTTCAGGAGATGGTGCTCTTCCAAATTCCTGGCTTAAAATCCTTGATGTTTTCACTACTTTATGCATTACTTCTATCATATGAACTGGTAGTCTTATTGTTCTTGCTTGATCGGCAATTGCTCTTGTAATTGCTTGCCTTATCCACCATGTAGCATATGTAGAGAATCTATAACCCCTTCTATAATCAAATTTTTCAACAGCTTTCATTAATCCAGAATTCCCTTCTTGAATTAAATCCATAAATTCAAGCCCTCTGTTTGTATATTTTTTTGCAATACTAACTACAAGTCTTACATTAGCTTCAATCATTTGCTTTTTTGCATTCTCAATATTATAAAAATATTTACTTATATTCTTTTGTAATCTTTCTATTTCATAGTCTTCTAAACCGCTATTATCTTTAATTGCCTGTATTTCACTTCTCTGGTATTTTAAGTCTGTAAGTCCTTCAATAAGATCGCTATCCGTACTGTTTT
>CBDVEF010000293.1:0-2675 GCA_965372935.1 uncultured bacterium
TTGACTCTTTACATTTCTTATGTTGTTATCCTTTATATCTTTTACTTATGATTTAATAATCTTCAATTTTTCATTATTCAATGCTTTAAGGTCTTTTCCGAAATTCCTGTACCTGGGCAAAAATTTATCAGCCTGCTCATCCGTAAGTTCCATATATTCTACTAATTTCCATATTTTCAATGTCTCTAATTTATTGAGTCCTTTGGAATTACTCTCCCGGTTTGGGACAGCATTAACAGGTGTTGCGAAAACAGCACATAGAAGAAATGATATTAAAAAATATTTTTTCATCTATTCCTCCATTTATATATTCAAATTGTCCAAATTATACATATCATAGTCAACTGTTTCATTAATATAATTTATTAATTCTTTAGAAGAAATTTCATTTAAATCTTCGCAAATATCTGTGTAAAATACTTCACCTGCCACCTGATCCACCCAAAATGTATACATAAAATTACCATTTTTTGACCTCCTGTTATTCAATGTGACTATTGTGACAATTATTGCGAATAATGCTACACCAGCGACTGCAAATCTCTTCATATAGTATAATATCCCGTTAGGATGGTATCGCTCAATAGAAGCCATTACATTTTGTCTATTAATATCCTTTTCTAAATTTGATATATCATATTTGACATCTTTTGCTAAATTGCATATTTTTATAATTTCATTATAATCTTCCGGCTCTTTGTTTTTCATTATATCTTTTATCTCCTCTTCACTAATCCCATATATATTTCTTAATAAGTCAATTTTATCTTTTTCGTTTTTCATAATATCTCCTTCAAGTATATTTGAAGTTTCCCAATTGCTCTAAAGTGAAATGATTTTACGGTTCCCTCTTTAATACCAAGCGATTCCGCTATTTCTTTATGTTTCATCCCCTCATTATTATGCATTAAAAATATTGTTCTTTCCTTTGTAGTCAGTTTAAGCAAAGCCCTTTTAATCATTATTCTTTCATCTATATTAGAACTTTTCGATTGCAAACTATTATAATCGTTAATGGATCTGTCTTTTCGCATCTTCTTAATGTAATTAATCGATGTATTATAAGTTATTTTTGAAAGCCATGTTTGCAAGGATGAATTGAATCTAAATCTGGATAGATGAGTATAAGCCTTGAAAAAGGATTCTTGAACAATGTCCTTTGTGTCCTCTTCATTTAATGTTAAGCTATAAGCAATACTGTATAATTTATCTTCATATCTCATCATAATCTCCTTATAAGCTTCCTTTTCACCATTTAGTACTAATTCAACAAGCTCTCTATCACTCATCTTCATTTATATAGACTCCAAATGAAAAGAAATAGTTTACATTAAAAGTGATTTTCTGATTTTTTTAAAAAAATCAACAGCAATATCCGATGCATAATCCGGATAGGTCCATGGTAAAACAGAAAATGTTTTATTGCGGTATATAAGGGTTATTTCACCGTATATTCCATCTTTAAGATAAATTCTGTGAGAGAAATCCTTTGTTGATGCAAGAATCAATCTTGATAAATTCAAATATCCGGGGTCAAGATTTATCGTTCGTTTTCCATTAAGAGAAAATTCTTTTTCAATATTAATTGTCGTATTTTTTATATCTGCAAGACTATTCTCATATATCAATTTGGAGAAAGCAATCCAGAATCTCTTTATCCCCTCTCCCATCTCTTTATTGTAATAATCTGTAAATGTAAAATTTACAGGATCTGTTCTATGAGAGATTTTTCCAAATTTCTTCGTAAGAATCACCTCTGCTTTTCTCCAGACATCATTAGATATTAAAACACCGATTACTAAAATTGCTTTAGGTTCTTTCATCAATTTAATCCGAACATTTTGAATATATATGGTAAAGTAAAAATTGCAATTACACTTCCTGCTGACAAATAGGGACCAAACGGAATTAACGAACATCTGTTAGCCTTTTTTGCAAGTATAAGTACTCCCCCTATAATAGCTCCAAGTAAAGACCCCCAGAATAAAGTAGGTATAATGGCATAGATTCCTAAAAATGCCCCTATAATCCCTATCAATAATATATCTCCACTTCCCATAACCTCTTTTTTCCAGATTATTTTCCCTACAACCTTTATAAAAGCAATTATAAACATACCTATTATTGCTCCCAGTACAAAAACCTTAAGAAACATCATTAAGTCATACATATAAATGAAGAAATTAAATATTAAACCTATAAATATCGATGGGATAGAAATTATATCAGGGATTACCATATTAAATGAATCTATCATGGAGATAATAAACAGCGTGGTTGTGAAAAAAAGATATTTAAAGAAAAGAATAGATATCCCGAAATAGTAAAAATTGACTAAGAAAATAATGCATACTGATAATTCGATTATAGGGTATCTAATAGAGATTCTCTTATGACAACTCCTACACCTTCCCCCTAATAGGAGATAACTTATTATAGGTATATTATCATAAGGCTTAATTTTTGCCCCGCAATCGGGACAATGCGAAGACGGAAATATAATTGATTCCCTTCTTGGTATTCTATAGATTATAACATTACAAAAACTGCCAAAAATAAGACCGAAAATAGATATAAAAATATAATATACAATATTCATTATTTTCCCTCTTTGTAAACAAGAATGGAATCTTTTTTACTATTGTAATAAAAAATAGATCTGTCGGGTAATGTAG
>CBDVEF010000294.1:0-2667 GCA_965372935.1 uncultured bacterium
ACAGCAAATACTAATTACCAAAGACAGTATATTATGGTATTTTCCTGATGATAGTAAAATTTATATTGGTTTGAAAACACAAAAACCTGACATAAAAGTATTACAGATGGAAAATAATATTTCCAAAGAATATCTAAATAGCGATAATTACAAAATAGAAAAGACAATTGAGAAGAAACTTTTTTCATCAAGAATTAAAATTGTAGCGACACCAATAGTAAAAAGGACATCAAAATTTTCAGGCATTATTATATATATAGACCCCAAACGATCTGTTATAACCGATGCCGAGTATTATGACCTTGCAGGCAATGAAATTATAGAACAGCATTTTAGAAAATTCAAGAATTTTAATAATATATGGCTTTCTACTTATATAAAATCAAAATATTTTAGTCCTGTCGGAGATATGAAAACAGATATTATTTATAAAAATACATTGATTAATCAAGATATTTCAGATGATAATTTTATTTTAAAATACCCTGAGGGTATAACAACCTTTAAACTTTTTTAGGAGGTAACAGATGAAAAGAGTGATCCTTGCAGTACTGTTCTTGCTCATTGTTTTTCAATTCTCTTTTATTCCAACACTTAATGCAAGTAAACCGAAACCTGACCATGAACCAATGTTTGCATTAATATTAGGACTTATTATTCCCGGTGGAGCCCAATTCTATAATGGCGATACACAACAAGCTATTATGAACTTTCTTATTGTAGTAGGTCTATGCATCGCTTTTATTATTATAGGATTTTTTGTTCCATTCCTTTTCCTTATTTCCTGGATACCATGGTTACTTGGTCTGTATTTTATGTGGCAGGGTTATCAGAAAGCTATAAAGATACGAGACGGAACCGTTATGCGATTGGATAGAACAAAACTTGCAGATTTGAGATTGAATAATAAAGCTTATGCTTTCTAAAACATTAAGGGTGGCGAGAGCCACCCTTATTCTTTTCCCTTTATTACTAAATTCCGAAACATTTATAATCAAAGATAACATTCATTTAAGTAATGATTTTATATTTTCAATCGTAGATAGTTCGAATATTGATTCCTCACTAATTGCATCAGGATATTTTTCAGATGTTAAACATAAAACAATTAATGAGACAACATATATTTATGTAAACGAATTTCCTATAATAAAAAAGGTAGATGTAAACATTCCTAAAATTTACCCCTTAATAATGAATAAATTTAATTGCTTTCAAGGGAAAATATTAAACAAAAGAATTTTAAAAGATACATTATTAAGTATAGTTAATTACTATAATTACAATGGTTATCCTGAAGTAATGTTTGACAATATTCTAATCAAAGATTCCACTTTAATTTTACATTTATACGAAGGGAAAATCGATACAATCAAATTTGAAGGGACAAGAGAAAAAGATATATATATAATGAAATTATTGAATATCAAACAGGGAAATATAATAGATAATTATAATATTAATAGTTCAGTTTCAAAATTGACACACTCCGGATTCTTTTATTATGCTGACTATCATATTATTGAAGAGGATAGTAAATACATATTGAAATTCACGTTGATTGATAAATTCCCTATTAAAACAATAACAGAAACAGATATATCACTTAGAAATATCCAATATAATGAAATTACTGAATTGCTTTCAATTACAAACAGATTTGATAATTTCTTCTATTACACTTATCACAATATATATATAAAAAATAATTTTCATATTGATAAATGGATCTTTAATTTTCAGTGTGATTATATATCATTCGATTCAATGCTTAAATTCGGCTTTTTAAGTAGATTTAACCACTATAATTCCTTTTATGGCTTTAATATATCTTATGGTTATAAACAAATTTCATTTGGTTTAGGTAGTGAATATGACTTTATATTGGATGAATTATTTGGTCTTGCAAATATTAAACTCAGAAATAGAATGATATATTCGAATAGCTATATTTTATATAATCTTAATCAATATTACTTCAATTTTGATTTCACATTTGATTGGAACCTGACAGATGGTTTAGCGTACAATATTTCTTCGAAATATATCAATACTTCTTCTACAACACTTCTTGAGAATCCATTTATGGGGATGAATTATATTACGGGAACTAATCTATTCTATATTAAATCAGGATTTAGGATCAATTTCTCCTTATTTATGTTTAAAACAAATATAGGACTTGTATATAACGATTTTACGAATTATCAAATATTCGAAGAGTTTATTACCGATATAAATAATTATCATATCGGTATTTCATCCTCTTTTTCAAAAAACTCACCTGAATTTCATATCTTTGCCGGATACTCACTTAAAATCCCAAATTTATATTAGTCAAAAATAGTTATTTAGATTTATTTTATATCAATACAATCATTCCAGCATTTCCTTATATTTCCTCCTGATGTTTGATGTCTATTATTCGTTATTCGTGCATTCTTTTTTATATCACTATTTCTTCCTCTCTCTTTGTCACTTGCTACTTGTAACTTACAACTTGTTACTATACCTTCGCGAATTCGTGGCTTTTCCCTCCCCTTTGTGTAATCTGCCTTAATTCATGAAATAAAGTTAATGTGGACGGTGTGATAAAGTCTAGTTAAGGATAGATTCCTGCGAAAGCAGCGATTTTCCAGAGTATAATAATTTGACACATTTATTTAA
>CBDVEF010000295.1:0-2663 GCA_965372935.1 uncultured bacterium
TGCCGAAGGCATCGTGTGTCCCGAGGTGACCAAGGGAATCCAGTTGTAAACTCCGAAAACAAAAAAAACAATAGCATCGGCGTTAAACAGGGGACATTCGTTGCCGAAGGCATCGTGTGTCCCGAGGTGACCAAGGGAATCCAGTTGTAAACTCCGTAAGCACTTAGATAACGATAGACCACCCGAAAACGATATTACCGGTTGATAAGGAAATACAGAGGTTGGAGGCTGGAGGCAATAAAGAAATTGACAATGGACAATGGGGGCTGTTGCTCAAAGCATTTTTTTTAAATTATACCGATTTAACTTTAATATTTGTTTAATTACATACATAATATATCGTTGTTAAAAGCAATTAGTTATTGACATTAATAGTGTTTCAAGATTAAAATTGTATTATATCTGCAGTTTCCGTTGTTTTTTCTTGATGGTGTCCAATATTAATGAAATTTTTAATATTTCGATAAAAAAATAAAAGGATAATATAGAATCTCTTTTTAAATATTTGATATTTCCCATTTTTTTCACGGAATTTGATACTATATTTCTCTTTGAATGACCATATTTTATAAGAATTCTTATATTTTGAATAGCATCAATTAACCAAACTTGTATCTGCATCCTCCACTTTCCACGCCACCTTGCTTTTTTTAAATTATGCATATTTTCGCCATCTGCAAAACTTCCTTCCATTATCCAAAATCGTTTTGTAAGGTCTTTTTCTGAACTTTTACTCTTTGCTTCTAATCTCATCTCATCTATATCTTCTTGCCTTTCATGCCTATCTACTGTACGACATCCGGAGCGGGATTTGGTACATTTATTTCGTAAAGGACATTTTTCACAATCTTCTTTGGAACTGATATACTTAATTGACCCTCTTTTCTTTTCGTATGACCTTCTCTTTAATCGCTTTCCATTAGGACAAATGAAAGTATCACTCTCTGAATCGTATTTAAATTCTTCAGGAGGTATTATTCCATGCCATTTACCATTTTTTCCCCGCACAGATTGTAAATCCTTAAAATGTGGTTTTATATTCCTATCTTTACATATTAAAAAATTCTTTTTAGTCCCATATTTGTGATCTCCAACTCCAGTTTCTACCTTTATTCCCGTACAAGATTCATGCATATCAATCAAAGGTTCAAACATTGAACCATCATCTACAACCCCAGATGTAACTATACTTCCAGTTATTACCCCATATTTGCCGTCTATTCCACGATGTTCCTTAAATCTTGGATGAGGCTTGCTCTTACCATATTTTACATATCCAGAATCAGGATCAGTTGTGGAAACAAACCTTCCGACATCATCATTTAATTTCGATTCCAATTCCATATATTTCTCATTTAAGTATCGTTTTGATGATTCTCTGTCAACTATGGAAGACCGAGAAGCATTCGCATCTATTAGTGTAGAATCACAAAACATTTTCTCCCCATCTACCAAATTTATTTCTATACATTGTTTTATTATTCGTATAAAAAAATTGCGAAATAATTCCTTACCCCATCTTTTCCTTGCCTTGGAAAGAACACTATGATCAGGTATATCATCATCAATATCATAATCTAAAAACCATAGCCAGTCTAACCTTAACGGAAGATCCCTTATTAAAGCACGCTCACTTTTAACATTATAAAAAAATAATAAAAACATCATTTTTAATAATACAGGTGGTGGAACTGAAACATTTCCATTATAGCCATATTTATCTTTTACTTCTTTATAAATAAAATCAAAATCGATCATCTTTTTAACTGCTCGCAGGGGATGATCTTTTGGTATTCGCTTTTCTATATTGAGATTATAAAATAATTTGCGCTTCTCAAAATGCTTTTCACCCATCATTTTTAACTCCTTTTTCTATCTTCTTTTTCAATTTGAAGATTTCACTATTTATCTCCGATATTCTTTCCATCAAATTCAGCATTTCTCTATAATCATCCGTTTGCTTCTTAATCTCTTCAACCATAAAAGATGGTAGATATATCATTCTCGTCTTACCTTGATGACTACTGGAAAGATAATATGCTAATCCATGCTTTTTGCGATTCGTTGAATGACACTCACAATTTTTATTGTTGCACATCTTGTATATCTTTATAACAGTGCCTCTTATACAATCAGAGTAGTTAAGCATCTTTTCAAAAACCTTACTTCGTTCTTGTTTTAACCTATCAATTTTTTCAATCATATTCATTGATTGCCTCCAAACAATTACATTATACAAAAAAAAATAGGAAATGTCAAGGCTTTTTTACTTTTTTTTATTTTTTTATTGATTTGGGCAACAGCCCCCATTGTCCATTGTCCATTATAGTCAACTTTCATTCAGAGGGAAGCGTAGGAATCTCATTATTTTCTTTCATTTTTTATTTTTTCTCAAATTCCTATCAATAAATTCTGAAACTGTTAAACCATCAACCCCCGTAAATATTGTTAACGGGGCAAACTTGGCACTTTTTTTAGAAAATGTCACAAAGTCTCATCACCCGACCCCATTTATAGGAAGGATACAAAGAATAATCCATCGGTTTTTTTGTTAATTGGCATAAAAGAGTTTCAATTCCTTATAGGAAGGATACAAAGGAAGAGAAATCTGTAGAAGACAAGCTTGCGAGATCTATGTTTCAATTCCTTATAGGAAGGATACA
>CBDVEF010000296.1:0-2661 GCA_965372935.1 uncultured bacterium
TATAATCCCCGATTGGACACGATCTGGGAGTTATTCGATCGATTATCAATTATTGAGTAGTGGTAAATCTTCGGATGGTTCCGAATTACATCATAGGGCTGAATGTAAAGAGAAAGAATCATTCGATAAGATAATAAACGATATACAATTGGTATCTCATAAGGATTTTGTAGATAATCAGAAGAAAATAGCAAAAGAATGGATGGAAGGGAAACGAATTATCGAGAGATCGGATTCTGCAATATTGGAAGGAAGCCATCCGTTTGATGTTTCGGGTATAACGGTATATTTCAACAAGGTAATTATGGACACGAATATATATCATCTTGAAGATACTGCAAAATTGTGGATAAATATATATTCGGATATAGATATGAACTGTTCGTTAATCCTTTCATCGACAGGTTCGGAGGTTGACTCATTCGATATATCGTTGAGTAAGGAGATTCCCAATAACTTTGAATTGAAATAACCGATAGTCGGGTTTGAAAGAGGAATGAATGAGATGTATCTCAATCTTATAAGGGACAGTATGAGTCTTGCGGGAATGATACAATACTTCGATGTGGAGATACCGGATACGATAGCTCCCGAGATAACGATTATAAGCGAACCTGAGAATACATATTCCTCAGTACCGTATGAGGTTAATGCTCAAATAACAAGTCCTGATTCCAATAATACAATATATGATACATTATATTATCGCACTTCAAGTATCGGGTCATACTGGTATGCAGTTACATCGAGTAAAACGGGAGATAATACATATAGATATATAATCCCTGCACAGTCAAGAGGGACATTAATAGAGTACTATATAACGGTACAGGATTCATTCGGTAATTGCACACAATATCCTGAAAACGGGTTGAAATCATTCTGGGTATTAATGCCTATGAAGCCTTTATGGAGCGAACCGACATATAATACAGATACCTTAGTAATGTTAAGCTGGTATCCACCTTCCGAGATGATAACATATCATTGTGGTATTAAATCGGATACGGTTAATGTAAAGGATACAATTGTAGCGGTAAAATTCATTCCACAGTATTTGCCGGCAAGATTAAATAAAATAGGCGTGTCATTTGCAGATATTGACAGTACTAAATCAAGAAAAATGTTTAATGTCAGAAGTAGGGCATTGGACAATGCAAGAGACCCGGATACTATAATAGTATATATATATCAGGTTTGCGATTCTCTTCCCGGTACGCAGATTGATTCGGTTATATTCGAAAGAAGTATAGATGAATACGAAGAATTTATCATCCCCGATATACAGGTGAATGAGAATGGCATATTTATAGGACTTAAATGCTCATCCGATAAGGGAATTATATTCGATGGATATGGCACAGGAAGTCATTCGGCAATCTATTCGGATAACAAATGGTCTGTTTTAACTTCGGGAGAAGCACATATAAGCGGGTTTATGTCATATATGCCCGAAAGCAGAAAGAGACAGTCTTCCATATTGTCATTCAATGTTCTTAGACATTCCTATAATGATACCATCTGGTCGGAGATAGGATCGGGTATAAGTGATACGCTGTTTATAGATTCTTTTGCCAATGAAAACAGAAGATATTCATATAAAGTAGAAGCAAAATTCGATAATCCGAATAATTCATTCTTTTCGAATCCGTGGGATGTCTTTATTGATTTAGAACCACCTCAACTCGATACTGTTATAATAACATTTGCTATCGGAGATATTATTCAAATTAATGCCATATTAAAGGATACATCCGGAATTAAGTGGGATTCATTCGGATATGAATATAATGACAGTATATTAATTATACCTGCTGATAGCAGTATGGACAGTAATCACTACTATTCGATGCTATTTACAGAGGATACACTGAATTATTTCATAGTTGCATACGATTCATCACTGATTTGCAATAATGCGAGGTACCCTGATACGGGATATTATATCTGGATTAATGGCAATTCGGGTATTTTTAGAAAGATATTCCCTGATTCAACATATGTTGCAAAACTTTCACAGAATCCTGTAAATAATGGTACAATATTGAAATATGCACTTTCAAGGAAAGCAAATGTTAAGATTGCTTTATATAATATAATGGGGAGAAAGATAAAGACACTGGATAGCGGACTTAAAAAGCAGGGATATTATTCGGTTCCTATTGGAAATGATATAATGCCAAGTCAGGATGTATATTTTATTACGGTTGAATTGGGAGATTATAGGAAGACTATAAAGTTGGTGAAATTGTATTAAGATAGAGAGGAGGGGGGGATAACCACGAATTCACGAATAAATAGTAATAGACACCAGACATCAGACATCAGACGCCAGCCGAAAAGTGAAAGAGAATATCAACGAATTTCACTAAGGGGAGAAGATAATTTTTACCTTTTTAGAAAGACAGAGAGGGAGATATAAAGCACGAATTACACGAAGAGAAGTGAATAATTTACAAATTTATTACACGAATTGCAAGCAAATTACACGAATAACAAATAATAGACATCAGACACCAGACGCCAGACTTCAGCCGAAAAGGGAAAGAAAAACGAATTACAAATTACGAATGTGTCATCCTGAATTTATTTCAGGATCTAAGAGGGAAAAGAAGGGAGACAGGATATGACAGTTAGAAAGAATAAAATGTCTTTTTTATA
>CBDVEF010000297.1:0-2657 GCA_965372935.1 uncultured bacterium
AAATTATTAAAACAGAAAAAGGAATTTATTCCGAAATAAGTGAAAGAGGGCAAAATATATCTTCAGGGGAGAAGCAACTTCTTAGTTTTGCAAGAGCAATTGCTTTTTCACCTGAAATTATTGTACTTGATGAAGCTACCGCCTCTGTTGATGTGGTAACCGAAAAGAAAATCGAAAAGGCAATGAAAACGACAATGAAGGGAAAAACAGCAGTCATCGTGGCACATAGATTATCCTCGGTTATAAATGCCGATAAAATACTTCTCTTTCAAAATGGCAATATAATTGCTCAGGGCACTCATAACGAACTTCTTACAATTTCATTAGAATATAAAAGATTGGTAGAATTACAGTTTATGCATATAGCAGGCAAAACAATTAGGGAATAACATGAATTATCATATAAAATGGGTAATTAATAGATGGAAAAAACACAAGAAAATGGTATTCGTTTTACTATTTCTTACTATACTTTCCGTTTCAGTATCGGTAGCATATCCATTAGTCTTTAAATACCTTCTTGATACATTAAAAAATATCATCGTACATCCGGATAATTTCCCGACACCAATGAAGGAGGTAAATCGTATTCTATGGATTATCTTTGCAATAGGAATTGCAAGTTTATTCTCATATCTTTATCCCGGATTGAGAGGATATATGAACATGCTATTTGAATATATATTGAGAAAAGAATATTTTTCCTATATTACTGAAAAGGATTATAAATTCTTTAACACATTCAGAACTGGTGATATTGTTACCAGATTAACTGATGATATAAGTGATTTTCCAAAGATATCATGGTTTTTAAGTTCAGGTATATTTAGAGCATTTAATTCATTTATTAAGATAATATTTTGCTTGCTTGCTATGCTCTATTTAAACTGGAAACTTACATTATTGTCTATAATTCCTCTCCCGGTAATGGTTCTTGTATTTTACATAACATCCGAGAAACTATATAGTACATTTAAAAAGAATCAGGAATCCATAAGTGAAATAAATAATCAATTAGAGCTAAGTTTTTCAGGTGTGCGAATAATTAAATCATTCGTATGTGAAAATAAATATAATCGTTTTTTTTCCAATGCTCTGAATAAACGTTTTCATACAGAAATGAAAGTTGTTAAATTAAATACTGTTATGAATCTTATATATGAATATGTTGACCAATTCGCACAAATTGGTGTTATTTTATTTGGTGGATATATGGCTGTAAAAGGAGAAATTACAATTGGAACATTCTATGCCTTCTACAGTTATCTTTCAATGCTGATATATCCTATTCTCGATCTTCCTCAACTATTTGTATCAGGAAAGCAAGCATTTGTGAATATAGACAGGCTTGAAGAGATAAAAAACTTTCCAACAATAAATAAAAAGAATAAAGGTACAATAAAAATAGATAAAATTGAGAAGATACAGTTTAAAAATATCACATTTTATTATGAAGCAAGGAGAGAATCCGTTTTAAGTAATATAAATTTTAATACTTCAAGAGGTGAGAAAACACTCATACTGGGGCCTATAGGATCCGGGAAAACAACAATTTTGGGTCTTTTAACGGGGATTTTGCCCGTTGAAAAAGGGGAAATTCTCATAAATAATATTCCTTTGAAAAGCATTGATATAATAAGATTTAGAGACAAGATAGGATATGTACCCCAGGAGCCATTGCTTTTTTCCGGTTCTATCAAGGATAATATAATGTTTGGCAATAAAGAACTGAATGATAAGCAGATAAATGATATAATTAATATTGTACAGATGAGAGATGAGATAAATAAATTCAAAAAGGGAGAAATGACACTTGTCGGACAAAAGGGTATGAGTTTATCAGGTGGACAAAAACAGCGAATTGCCATTGCAAGAGCTCTTGCTAAAAAGCCTGAAATACTCATCCTGGATGATATTACCGCAAGTCTTGATGCAGAAAATGAGGAAAAACTATGGAAAGATATAGACCTGGCATTTAAAAATATTACATGTTTTATCGTATCACACAGGCTTTCTACAATTAAGTATGTAAATAACATTATCTTTCTTGATTCGGGAAGCTTGGTGGGACATGGAAAACATGAAGAATTAATGATAAAATATCCCGAATATAAAAATTTCATTTATGAACATTTGAGAAAAAGGGAATAGTTTTTATAATTACTTAAATTTCTACGGTAGTGCAACCGGCACTGCCGGGACCCTCATCCGGATAAAAGGATACAACTCTATGATCCTCTTTTAGAAATTTAGATATTGCATTTTTAAGTGCCCCTGTCCCCGTTCCATGTATAATTCTAAATTTACTTACACCTGATATTATTGCATCATCAATATATTTATCCACTGCATCAATACCTTCGACCACGCGTTTACCTCTTAAATCAAGATTGTATGAGAGTTCTCTATCCCTTGAAATATTAATTGTCACATTCTTTATATTTTGTTTCCTATTCTGTAAAATCTCACAAATGCCTGTCCTTGGAATATTATATATTATACCATTAAACTCAACACTTGCTTTTTTACTACTGAAATTTTTAATTATGCCTATTCCATTAATATTTTCAACCTTTACATAATCTCCGATTTTAATATTTAATAAATCATCTGTTTTAATTTACTTTTTAACTGCTTGTTTCTTTAAAATTTCTCTT
>CBDVEF010000298.1:0-2656 GCA_965372935.1 uncultured bacterium
ACTATGATTTTCAAAAATTCTCATTTTCAATTTTATATATCTATCTATTGTTGTATGTCTATCTATATGATCGGGAGTAATATTCGTTAAAACAGATATTACCGGATTGAATCTTTTAATAGTTTCCAATTGGAATGTACTTATTTCGGCAATAATAAAATTTATATCTTTATCCTGCCCTATAAATGAAGTTAGAGGTATTCCCGGAGCAATATTTCCTCCGATTAAAACATTTTTTCCTGAGTTTTTTAACATATTATATATCAATGTTGTAGTAGTAGTTTTACCATTAGTTCCGGTAATTGCTATTATTGGTGCATCAAAATGCCTATATGCAAATTCAATTTCACCAATAACATCGATACCATTATCGTATGCTTTCTTAATAACCTCAGCATTTATTGGAATACCTGGACTAACAACTATAAGATCTGCGTCATATACATTTGAGGAATGTCCCTCTGTTTCGAATGATATATGCAATCTGTTTAATTCCTCCAAATAAATATTATCCGGTTTACCGATATCACTTATAAAAACATCATATCCCAATCTCAGAGCCGCTTCGGCAGCAGACAAACCACTTTTTGCAATTCCTAAAACAGTTACTTTCATAATTATCTTATCTTTAAAGTGCTTAGAGCAAAGAGAACAAAAAGAATCTCAATAATCCAGAATCTAATTACAATCTTAGTTTCTGTCCATCCTTTTGCTTCAAAATGATGATGTAAAGGGGCTATCTTAAAAATTCTCCTGCCTGTAATTTTATAACCTACAACCTGTATCAGTACCGAGCATGTTTCAAGTACAAATATGCCTCCAATAATAATCAACAATATCTCCTGTTTAAGGAGAACTGCAGAAAGTCCCAGTATTGTTCCTAATGTCAGTGAACCGGTGTCCCCCATAAAAACCTCTGCCGGATGAGCATTAAACCATAAAAATCCAAGCGATGCCCCTACTGTGGATGATAAAATAATAGTCAATTCTCCACTTCCCGGCAAATATAATAAATTAAGATATTGAGAGAAATTAACATTTCCCAAAATATAACTAATTACTATAAAACTTGAAATTGCAATAGCGAAAACCCCTGTCGCTAAACCATCAAGACCATCCGTTAAATTTACACCGTTTGAGCTGCCAATTATAACAACCATTATAAATGGAATATAAAAGACACCCAAATTAATAAATAGATTTTTAATAAAAAGAATATTTGTAAGGGTTTCATAACCTGGTTTCAAATGAGCATATACTACCCATACTCCAAGTACAAGGGATATAATAACCTGCGTAAGAAATTTCACTCTAGTCCTGATCCCCTTATTCTTCTTGAGCTTCATCACATCATCTACAAAACCAAGTACTCCTGCTAATACTATACCGGAAATCATAATCAGAACATATTTATTGAGAAGATCCGCCCATAAAAGGGAAGGTATTAATATGGATAGAATAATAAGTACCCCTCCCATCGTGGGGGTTCCTTTCTTATGTTTGTGACTATCCGGGGAATATTCCCTTACATTATCCTCAATTTTATGTTTTTTAAGTATTTTTATGATATAGGGACCAAGAATAAATGAAATGACAAGTGACATTACAGATGCCAATACTGCTCTGAATGTAATATATTTTAAAAGATTGGATACAATAGAACCTTTAAGTAATGGCAATATAAGATTGTATATCATTCTTTACCTCTGTAAAAATTTGTTCATCCAGGTTTCAATTCCAATCCCTCTGGATGCCTTGAATAGAATTACATCACCTTCATTAACTTCTTCCCGCAAATAATCCATATCATTATTTTCAACAGCCTTTATATATATATCATTAGCTCCATCTTTAACTGATTCGATAAAATCGCCACTATAGAATATTTTACTAAAATGTGCCTTTTTTAAGTTTTCTCCTAACTTCTTGTGATAATATCCGGATAATTCACCTAATTCAAGCATATCCCCAATTACCGCATATTTATTTCTTTTAAAATTTTTATCTATATATTCAATTATATTTCTAAAAGCATCCGGATTTGCATTATATGTATCATCAATTAAAAATACCCTGTCCACAGTCTTTATAATATTCATTCTCCCATTTGATGATTTATAGTTTTTCAAAACTTGTGAAGCAACAGAAAGTTCCACTCCAAGATAATTTGACAAAGCTATTGCCAAACAAGCATTAAATACATTGAATTTCCCAATTAAAGGAATATCAAATTTAACATTATTCACATTAAACGCAACAGATTCTATCGATTCATTGATATTGTCAATATGATAATCACAATCATTGCCAACCGTAATATGCTCTAAATCATTTCTCCTCTCTATATTTTCTAATTCTTTATCATACTCATTCAATACAAACAATCCCCCTGCTGGAATATTCTTATACAATTCAAGCTTAGAAGTGAGTATTTCTTTAATATCATTAAAATATTCCATATGACATGGTGCTATCGATGTAATTATACCTATATCCGGTTTTGCAATTTTCGCCAGTTTATCTATCTCCCCTAAATGATTCATTCCCATTTCAAGGATTGCATATTCCGTATTACTATCTATATTAAATATTGATAATGGTAATCCTAATAGATTATTTAAATTCCTTATATTAATTATTCTTTTCATTTCTTTTG
>CBDVEF010000299.1:0-2654 GCA_965372935.1 uncultured bacterium
CTCCGCCAGATTTTATAAAAATAAGGGGAAAAACAATATCACTTACACAACAAGGGATCCATACAGCGAGAAATAGGAATAGAAATATTGTGATATATAGTAGTATATTAAAATTTCCCCCTTTTGCCATCAATATATGAAAAAGTGACGCCCAGGTACTTATAAGAACATGACCTGCATGTGGGAATTTTGTTGAAGGCTTGTAATAAGCTATTGCGATCCCGATTAAAGCAAGAGGATTTATTAACCACCACTTCTCAATAAATCCTATATGAACCCCTCTGTTTGGCATATTAAGTAGAATTTCAGCAATATAAGGTATTATCGAATCACTTATTGTAGCAATACCAATTGAACCAATATAGCCAATTATTATCAATACCCAAATATTACATCTCATATTAGGACTGTTGCATTTATGAAATTTATACATTGAGGATGTAACAAGTGCACTTAATATTACATGGATCGGGTGAAGTATATAGAATATATTATATGATGTTTTTCCCGGAAGATTCTTAAATAAAATAAATACCGCAATTCCTGTTAATGCTCCAAATATAGTAAAAGGTACATGGTGCTTTAATTCTTTTATAATTATTTTGAGCATTTATTTCTCTATATTGCCTTTTCAGTCAATTGTAGTAAACTTTTATTTTACTGTTGTTTTATATTTTATAAAGCATTCAATTGTTCTATCATAGTTTCTTTCTATATCATCAGGAAAATAACATGCGGGGAGTTCCCCCCTGTTTCTATGATAAGTAACGCATTCACAACATATTCCATGATGCGGACAACCCGGGTAGGTGCAATTACAATGTTTTAAGTTTGTTTCCTTTTTGCATTCCATATTACATCCTTTCTTTTGGAGGCATTATAACAGAAAATTAGAGGATTGTAAACACATTATTATCACCCAAAAATAGAGATAGAGAATTAGCAATGATTTATACTTCTAATTTATAGTATTTTATTATACTAACAGACAAACACTTTATAACATATAATAAATTTGCACTGTCATATACATAATATGTGCTAATTCCTATCTATTTCTACTTTTTACACAATAGCTATATTGTTATTTAAAATATTATGTGTTTTTGTTGTTATCGTAAATTATGAATAATTAGTTATTATAACAACCACCCTTGAAATTGTTTATATAATTTATTATTACAATACAGTATTATACTATGCCCTGAATGTCTGCTAATCTTAGCAGGTACAGAGTATATCAAATATCTTATACTTTTTGATATTTTATTTTTATATTCTCCTTTGAAAATAATCCTTTTTATATATATGAAAAGATTGTATGCTATCATTGCTATCTTACTCCATATCCCATTACCTGCAAGACTGCTACTTGGTAATCTCCTTAACCCAAATCCATATTTGGCTTCTTTTATATATCTTTCACAATTACCTCGCTCATTATAAAAATGTATCACCTGTTGTGGTTCTTCATATGAGTTCGTTGCTATTACTTTATATTTATAATTATATTCTTTAAATAAACTTTGTTCTTCTATTTTCTCTCGTAATACTACTATTCTAAAACTATTATTGCTTTTATTCATACAGTGTACAAATGATGCCACTTCCTTTTTACTGTGTCTTATATTATCTCTGTCTATATATATTTCCCATTCATTTTTCGGTATCTTTTTTACTCCTTTTATTACTGACTCATCTAAATCCGCTCCTATATAATATTCTATTTCTTTCTCTTCACAATAATTAATTATTTTTGCCTGATATGATGCCGAATCTGCCCTTAATCTTTTTATTCCTATTCCATAATGACTTATATTCCTTTTGCATTTCTTGATAAATTCCAAGTTTCTTGTTGCCGGACTTACATTACCATTACGGAATTCCTCTCCTATACAATATCCATTCTCACCTACAAATCCCATTAATGAACTCATTCCTCTAAATCCTTTATATGTTTTCTTGCTCTCATATTTTTCACCTTTTATCATTGTTGCATCTATATCTAAGATTATAGAATCTCTCTTCTCCATCTTCAATCCTGTTCCTGATATATATGTCATTGTTTTACATAATCCCTCTATTGTTGCACTTTTTGCATAATCTCCTTCCATTCCTCCTTGCCTTGTTAACCAATCTCCTATGCTCGATATATGAGGAATTTTATTGAATCCTCCTATCTCTCTTAATGCTTCATCTGATGATAGCTTTTCCATATCTCTTATATTCTCTCCTCCAAGATGTAATAATGTTATTAATGATTTTACATATACTGATGGAGAATACCCCCTGTTTGAACCAGGGTTTTTAAGCTTTTTATCTATCTTCTCTGCTATTTTGAGTTTATTCATTTGATCAAACATTATAATACTTCCACCAAAAGATGTGATTTTCCAGTTGCTTTTTTTTATTTTATATGTTAGTTTCATATCGAAAGAACCTCCTGTTTTTAAATGTTTTTCTTTATTTCTTATATCACAAATGAGAGGTTCTTTCAATTATTATTCTTAAAATATATTATCTTTTTGCTTCTATTTCTTTGTTTTCTAATATTAATATTTTATTCAAACCATTTTGGTTATTTACATATTTTACTATCTTACCATAATTCCTATGCTTATTGCCATTATCCGTTTTCTATCTCTATATTTAGG
>CBDVEF010000300.1:0-2654 GCA_965372935.1 uncultured bacterium
AATAAGAAAGTTATCTGTATTTCCGAAGATAGATATTTACCCTATGGTATATATAAATGCAAGAATGAATCTGTAGAGATTGACTACTATATCGAATAAATGAAGAAGAAAGATATATTATTGACTAAGGAGAGAATAGAAAAATTCTTTGGAATATTTTCATTGAAACACTCCAAATCAGAGATTTATAAGGCATTTATGACATCATTAGGGTATAAAACAGATCTATTTTCTTATAGATTTAAAGAGGAACATAATCTATTTGCACTTGAATATTCGAATAAAAGAAAGATAAAAAGTGTTCTAAACACATTGTTTATTGATTCTTCACAACTACCGGGGAGTATAAACAAAAATAACGAGAAATATATTGCATATAGGCAATATAATATAAATAGATTAAAAATCAAGAAAATATTCAAGAGTGATTATATCAAAAAAAATAGCAATGTACTATTAATAACAGTACAAGATAAAAGCTTTAAAAAACTCATAGTTCTTATGAATAAAAATAAACCAATAAATATAGATTATAACCTGGTAGAGATCCTTTATCTATTTTTGAAAATTGAGGAGTTGAAAGACATTATTACTTTTAATAAGGGTGATAATAAAGTATACGGAGATCATATAAAAAATCTTGGAAAAAAACTACATATCTTAAATTATCTGGCAAATAATTTGATGGCAACACTAAGTTTAGAAGATTTACTTGACACTATTTGCAGAATTGTCAGTGAAAAAGTGGGTTTCAAGGTAGTTTTAATTAATATGTTATCTGATGATTATGTAAATCTGGAAAGAGTCGCTTCTTCAGGTATTAAAGAGGGGATATTTAATCAATTAAAAACAACAAGAATTCCTGTGGAAAATATCAAATATCTGATTAAAAAGAAATATAGAGTTAGTAATTATATATATTTCATAAGAAATATATATGAAACCAAGGTAGCTAAATATAGTAAAGTTATTGGAGATAGTTTTAATAATATTAATAATGAAAAAATCTCATGGAGAAACGAATATACTATTCTTATCCCATTTTATGATAGAAATAAGAATTTAATAGGTACAATGAGTTTAGATAAACCATCAGATGGCAAAATCCCTGATTCAAGGACATTAGAGCTTTTAGAAATTATTGCGAAATTCGCAACCTTAGCTATAAGAAATGCTGTTCTTTATAAAAACACTATTGAAACGATGGATGAATTATCCAATGTTTATGGTATTACAAGCTTCATTTCAAAAGTGATGCCTATTGATGATCTTTTAAAAAATCTTGTTGCATTGTTGAAAAGGAATTTTAAATATATAAATGTATCGATATTAAAGGTCCAGGAAGAAGGATTAAAGGTTTATTATGCTAGCAATTATACAAATGAAGAAATTTCAATCATTGATAAGATGCTTTTGGCAACCGATAGATGTATAGCAAACAGAAGCCGGTATAACAAAAAGTCATATCTTATTAGAGATTCAGGAAAGGATCCGGATTTTATTCATATTGGGAATGGCGACCAATCTGAAATCGCAATTCCTATAATAATTAAGAATAAAGTGTGGGGAGTACTTAGTGTTGAAAAGGAAGGGCTTAGCAGTTTAAATGAAAAGGATTTAAAATTATTGGAGATTATAGTAAATCATCTTTCAACAGCAATGGAGAATGTAGAATTGTACCAGAAACTTAATGTAATGGCAAATACGGATCCTATGACATCACTTTATAATTATAGATTTTTGAAGAATTGTCTAAAGGAAAGAATAACAGAAACAGGAAACCATAATACGATTTTTTCACTTATTATGATAGATATGAATGGTTTTAAATATATCAATGATACATATGGTCATTTAGCAGGGGATGAAGTGCTTCAATGGCTAAGCAATATGATGATTGTAGCATTAGGTAGTAAATGTAAGATATCACGATATGGTGGGGATGAATTTCTAATTGTTTTTGATGGTAAAAAGAAAGATGCCGCTGAATTGATAAATAGGTTCAGAAGGGATATTAGAGAAAAGGAATTTATATATAATGATAAGACTATAAAGGTTGATTTTTCAATAGGAGTAATGGAATATCCGACGGATGCTCATTCTCTATCAGATTTAATTGACCAAGTCGATAAAGCATTGTATAATGAAAAAAATATAAAAAATGATTAATTTTTTAAAAAGCTTCACAAGACTCGAAAAAATAATATTCATATTCTTCATTATCTTATTGGTATTCTTTATTATATTCATACAAATTATCCTTACATCATTAAAAGAAAACACAAAATTAAAAACAAGAGTATATGCAAGATTTATATCAAGCGCCCTTAATGAAGAAGAAGACCAATCCACGGAAATAATATTCGATGAAATAATAAGCAAGATAGATTTTCCCGTCCTGATAACCGATGGAGATGACATACCCGTTTCATGGAAAAATATAGGTATTAGAGATGAGAATATAACATATAATAATCTTAAAAAGGGTGAAAATATTCGAATAATAAGGAAGTTTAATACGATTAAAAGGAGACTTGCAAAATCCAATACACCTGTAGAAATATATGATCCGGTATCTGGTGAAATAATAGAAAGAATATATTTCGGATACCCCAGAGAAGTCTTTATTATGAGGTATGTACCTCTTTTTGAAA
>CBDVEF010000301.1:0-2647 GCA_965372935.1 uncultured bacterium
AGATTTTTTGATTTCTGTGTGAAATACATACTATTTTTTAAATTCTTACTGGAATTCATAGAAACATCTGATTGGGCTATATTTATAGCATTCTTTACCTCTTCCTCTTTAATGCCAAGTTCCCGGGCAATTTCAGCAACTGTTGGTTCTCTCCCAAAAATTTGCGACATTTTGTTCTTAGCTTTTGTCATTTTTGTGATCTCTTCGACCCTATTTTGAGGAAGTCTTACTGTTCTACTATTCATTAGAATTGTCTTTAACACAGCTTGTCTAATCCACCAAACAGCATATGAAATAAATTTCACCCCTTTTCTGTCATCAAATTTCTGTGCAGCTCTAAAAAGACCCAGATTACCTTCATTAATGAGATCTGCAAGTACCACTCCTCGCCCCTGATATTCCTTGGCAATCTTAACAACAAATCTTAAATTCCCAAGTGTTAGCTTTTCTATTGCTTTTTTATCCCCCTGCCTAATTTTTCTTGCAAGTTCTACCTCTTCTTTACGGGAAAGAAGAGGTAGATATTTTATCTCATCAAGATAGATATCAAGGCTATCCTGATATAATTTACTCCTTATATTTTCAAAACTATTCATTTATCACTTCTTTGGTTTAATTGCAGTATAAATCACCATATCCCCGCGTTTTATTTTGAATGCCAAAGGTTTATTAACCTTTATGTTCTTACTTAAGATTGTATCCAATTTTGAAGATAAGTCAATAGGAATATTGTCAACAGCCAATAATTCATCCCCTTTTTTGATCCCTCCATAGTAAGCATTCGAATATTGTTTTATTTGTGTTATAAAAACACCTTTATCCGCATTAATCCCCGACTTTCTTGCCTCATCACTCCCTGCGTCACTATATTTTAATCCCCACACATCATATATCTCGTTTTGTAACTCCTTACTTTCTGTTGAATATACACTTTTTTCATCAGACTTCCCGATTTTTACACTTATTGTTTTATGCTTCCCTTCTCTAATTATTTGTAATTCAACATTTTTTCCTATCTTTGTATTTGCAACAAGCATACTAAATTGATTGGAATCCTTTACATTTTTGCCATTATACATAACAATTATATCTCCGGATTTAAGTCCGGAAACCGCTGCAGGAGAGTTTACTACTATGTCCCTTACTAAAACTCCATTTGTTGATTCAAGTCCAAATGCCTTTGCTAATTCATCTGTAAGATTCTGCAGATAAATACCCAGGTAACCTCTTTCTATTTTCCCTGTTTTCATCAACTGTTTAACTATATCTTTAGCCATATCTATCGGGACGGCAAAACCAATGCCTATATTGCCACCTGACATTGAAAGTATAGCGGAATTTATGCCAATTACCTCTCCCTTGATATTTAAAAGAGGTCCGCCACTATTCCCTGGATTAATCGATGCATCGGTTTGAATATAATTCTGATATACAGGACCTTTGCTGAGATGTAAATTCCCCCTCCCTTTACCGCTTACAACACCAACTGTTAATGTCCCGTTGAGACCAAAAGGATTTCCTTCTGCAATTACCCAATCTCCAATATTTATATTATCTGAATTTCCGAATTCTAAATATTTGAATTTATTTTTTTTATTGTCTATTTTTAATAATGCAAGATCCGTTCTTGGGTCAGTCCCTATGACTTTTATCTCTTTCCCACTATATTTACTGCCATCCTGTAGTGTTATTGTAATTGAATCTGCATCCGAAACAACATGATTATTAGTCAAGATATATCCATCTTCTGTAATAAAAAAACCGGAACCCATACCTGTTCTTTTAGCTTTCTCCTCCGGGATTACCCCAAAAAAGTTTTTAAACGGTTCCGGGACCACATAAGGAGTGGATATTACGACGGTTTTTACAGTAATAATATTTACAACCGCTGGAAGAGTCGCTTCAGCTATTGAAGAAAACGATACTGGCAGGATTACTGGTTTAGATAGCGAGTCAGCACTATTATCTGAAATTTTTCTTGGGAAATATTTCCAACCAATTATAATTCCAAATATAAATATAGAAAATACAAGCCCTATGATTATAATATTAGTTAATACTTTCTTCTGATTCATCATTATACCTCCCAATAGAGATTAATGAGTGTTACAATCCTCATTAACATTATTTTATATTAATTGGAATAGTTACTGGCTTTGTTGCTTCAGACTTCAACATACAAATTGTCAGTAATCCATCTATATATCTTGCTTTGATATTATCTACTTTAACTTCGCATGGCATCGTTATAACTCTTTTAAATTTACCAAAGGGTATTTCAATCCTGTGATAAGTTCTTGTTTCTTCCTTTTCCTCCGGTTTTTTATCCCCTTCAACAATAAGATGCTCATTTTGGATTGAAATGTTAATGTCCTCCTTTTTCATTGAAGGGACTTCAACCTTAACAATTATCTCTTCATCTGTTTCTTCAATATCAATTGGTGGTATCCATGCAATTTCAGACAGCTGTTTTTGCTCTCCGGATTTTACAAAATATCTATCAAACATCTTATCAATTTCATCTCGTATTGTTAAAAACTCTTTAAGTTGTTCAAATGGGATTAGATCTTTCATATTCTTCTCCTATTTGTTTGTACAGTACCGGGAAATATATTTTGATATTTTTCCATTAAAATACAATTTTTAT
>CBDVEF010000302.1:0-2644 GCA_965372935.1 uncultured bacterium
TGCGGTTTGCAGTGGAATGTAAATGGAACTCTTCTTGTCAGAGGTGGGTATAAAAATTCTTATAGAGAACTACAATACGATTCAAGCAGTGATATCCTTGCAGGTATAAATGTCGGGATAGGAATAAATACGAAGAAATTCCAGATTGATTATACATATACTCCAATGATAGTGATTGGAGATGCTCATAGGGTTACGATTGGTATAAACCTTTAATATGAAATACAATTTAAGAAGATATATCTTATTAATTCCTTTATTAATATTAATTAATAATTTAAATGCAGGATATCTTGAACGATTTAATCATCCCGAATTAAAATGGAATTATATTTGTACAAAGGATTTTAATATCTACTATCCTGATGATGATACGATTGAAGCAATAAAGGTTGCAAGAATCCTTGAGGGATTTAAAGATTCTGTTAATTTGTTACTTGGAGCTAAAATTAAACCCACAAATGTTATTCTAAATAATTATGATATGGTGGCTAATGGTTTTGCTATGCCACTGGGTGATATACTGTTTATTTACACAAAACCCGACTATTTAAATACCACCGGTAATATAGATTGGCTGAGAAGAGTGGCAAGGCATGAATATTCACATATCGTTACATTTAGAGCTCTTACCCCTTTTGGGTGGGGTCCTTTTCGGATACTTACGATGTCATCGGTACCTACCTGGTTCTATGAGGGTATTGCTCAGTACTGTGCGGAAAGTTGGGATGAGAACAGAGAGATGTTTTTAAAAGCAGGATTTATAGATAATTCAATTTTAAATTATAATTTTCTTGATCAAACAGCGATTAATGATATTATTGACGGGAGATATTTCTATGAAGAGGGGCATTCAATTGTACGAGCAAAGATGAGAGAGAATGATAACTATATGAAAGATATTCTTTATACACAGTCATTTTTAGGACTTCTATTTCCATTTCACTTTAATTATCTTTTAAGTACAGGACATCTCTTCTATACGGATTTTGAGAAATGGAAATCACAAATGTTTGAAATGTATAAAATAAATAAATATAAGGATAATGTTGTTAGAACACCAATAAAATATGTAAAAGGTTATTTGAAAAACGATTCTATAGATATCTACTGTGGTTTTAATGATCTTGATCGTTTTTCAAATGAGTTATTTTATATAAAAGGGGACAAAATATATAATGTTGATAAAAATGCCGGAGCTTATTTTGATATTTCAAGTAATGGGGAATTTTTAATCTATTCTAAAAAGACACATAGTAGGACAGGAAGGCTATGTGAAGATATAATTTTATATGATATTAAAAAAGGGAAGAGAAAGAAGCTTACAAAATATACAAGAGTTACAAATCCAACATTTTTTAATAGCAATACTATTATTTATACGGAATTTTCCGGTTCAAAAGGTGTTTTGAGAAGTATGGAAATAAATAGTGGGCATAGTAAAGATATTTTAGAACCAAACAATTTTGAATACCTGGTTACACCATCATGTTATAATGAAATGATTGCTTATGAACATATTGGAAAAACAAGATATATAAAGATTATTGATATAGACGGATATTTTATCGATAGTATATATTCCCCTCAAGGTGAAGCAAGGCAACCATACTTCTATAATGATTCGCTTTTATACTTTGTAGGTTATTTTGATGGGAAACCTGATATTTACAGATATAATTTGAACACACACATTTATAATAAAGTAATAGAATCGGTTGCAGGTGTATTTCAACCCTTTGTAAACAAAGATTCGATATATTATATTGATTACAGAGGTAAAAGCGGTTTTTTATTGTGTTCGGAAGAGAGAGAAAAAGAGATAATAATAACAGATTATAAAAATGATTTTACAAATGTGCCACTTCCTGATTACTATCCTGCTAATATTGTTAAAAAAGGGAAGTACAATGCTATTTCTTCCATCAGAGTTAAAGAGATTTTACCACTAATAATTCCCGATTATTACATTCAGAATAGTTCTACAATCCATTTCAATCCAAGATTAGGTATATCTGCATTGTTATTTGATCCGTTGATGAAAAATATAATTTTGGGGTTTGCTTGTACAAATATAAGAAATCCAATACCTACAATTATGTTTAATTATATTAATAGTATGTATTATCCGACAATTACATTATACTACACATATTTTCCATACATAAAAAATTATTATCCTGATAGTAGGAAATTCGAATATGATATTACTGAAGAGGGAGCATTACTTGTAGATATACCATATAATTTATCTTCTGATATAAGGAGTTATTCAGGATTTAATATTGGTATCTATCACAAGAGATGGGGTGATGTAACTATGAGATTTGCCGATTTATCCTTTTACTATGGAATTGGTGTAGGTACATATAATGGAGATGTCTTGCCAAAAGATAATTTTTCAATTGTAATAAATGAAAAATTTGCTTCAAGTAAAATGTTTTGCTATCATGATTATAATTTACTTAACATACACCATTCTTTATATAAAACCCTTAAAAGAAGATTTATATATCATTATAACTATGATTACTATTTTATTACCGGTGATTCATGTAAAACCTCAGTGTTTACAAATAAGGGAAGATACTCTGATATTCCTGATTATACAATGCCTCAGAGCTTTGAAATCGGGGGTGATTTT
>CBDVEF010000303.1:0-2641 GCA_965372935.1 uncultured bacterium
ATAAGTAATGCAATCAATATCACTCCGGGAAGTAAATTTTCATTTAAAAAACTTGAAAATGGCATATTCAAACTTTATTCAATGGGTATATTCAGGGAAATTGAACCTGAGATCAAAAGTAATAGCGATTCTACACTTAATTTAACATTAAGAGCAAAAGCGGTAAAAAAGGATATTGTTGGTATTGGAGGATTTTACAATAATATTGCAGGAGTTAACATATATGGTAAATACGAGAGGTGCAATCTGTTTGATAAGGGCGGTTTTGTTTCCTTATACGGTTTTGCAGGAAATTATTTGAAAGGAGTGGCTAGCAACTTGATATTTCCATCGCTCTTATATACAAATTATACGGCATCATTTTACTATAATTATCTTATTTATAGATATTATAGTGTATGGAGTAACTATTATAATTACCATTATAATTCTAATTTGGATTTCTTAATTGGTTACAATATAAATGATAAATCCATAATTTCATTATTTGTTGGCTTTAAATATAAAAAAATTCCCGATATGAGTCTTTTTAAAACATATATCGGTTTATATTTAATAAACTATAATATGAGTATTTTGGATTTTAATTCCAATGGAAGCAAGATTAATCTATCGATTAGTTTTAATTTTCCTTATATCGATTATAGTGATATTTCTACTGAAAATATAAATTTAGCTGAGACTTATGCGAAGGTTGTCGGAGATTTTCAGCGATCAATAAAGGTTACCAATAATATCAACATTCGTATTTCTTCTGAATTTTCAATATTATCAGAATTATATAAAAATCAGGTTCTACCGGATAATGTTGTAGCAGATTATATATTTTTAAAACCTATTGAATCATTCGATTATCTGTACGATAGAAGTTTAACGGGAAAATATGAGGGGGGTATTGGAATAGCTACAAGATATTATTTCAATAAAATTGTATATTTGCAAAATAAAAATAGATTTTATATGGGATCAAACACCATTGCCAGCTATTCCCCTACATATCTATATGGAACAAGTCTTGACTTTGGGTTTACAAATCTATTTGGGAAATTACAAATAGGTTTGGAATATATATATACAAGTAGAAATATATATGGGGATCATAGGTTTTATTTCAATATCAGTGTTGGGAATTCGGTGGATAAAATCGATATTATTGATAAATTCTAATTACCTGTGGTTTTTGACCCCAATTTTCGGACAATATTGTGAAATTGGACATTTATTACATAAAGGGCTTATCGGTTTGCAAATTGTTTGTCCAAATGCAACGAGTAAATCATTATATCTTATCCACCATTCTTGTGGGAGTTTTTTTCTCAAAACCATTTCTGTTTTATCAGGCGTTTTTGTTTTAACATAACCAAATCTATTTGAGATTCTATGAACATGTGTATCTACACAGATCCCGGGTTTGCCAAAGCCAAGCGTTACAACAAGATTTGCTGTCTTTCTTCCTATACCTTTAAACTTTAATAACTCATCAATATTTGAAGGAACATTAGCATTATAATTTTCGACTAATGTTTTGGATATCTCTAAAATATTCTCTGCTTTCCTATGGTAGAATCCCACAGGAAATATTAATTCTTCTATCTCCCTTTTATTTAATTTCAGCATTTTAAAAGGTGTATGGGCTTTCTGAAATAATTTCTTCGATGCAATTGCAGTCACATTATCCTTTGTCCTTAGACTTAAAATTGTAGAGATCAATATTTGATAAGGGTCATTGGTTCTCTCTTTTATTAAAGTAACAATTGGAGCTTTCATCTCTGTTTTTTCAAGGATTTTAAGAATGTTTAAAAGTGACTCTGTTTTCATAAATGTAAGGGTAATGTATTATATATGAAATGTCAATTAAGGGAAGTCGCTAATGATGTTACAATGCTAAAATGTTATATGATAATTACAAAGGAAAGTGTCATATTTTTGCTCTCATTGTCATATCCTGCGCCCCTCTTGTGTCATTCCTGCGAAAGCAGGAATCTACCTTATTGAATTTCATCATATAAACACTTCCATTCAGGGTTAATTTTTCCAAATTCGTGAAATTCGTTCTTATTTCCCCCTCCCTTCTATTCCCTCCCACCTGTGGAGGGAAAGTTAAAAGATATTTTCTCTTTGTGTAATTTGCATATTAAATTCGCGAAATAAAGGTAAATGATTATTCTCTCCCCTCAGTGAAATTCGTTCCAAATTCGCGAATTCGTTATTATATCCTTCTTTTCTTCCTCGCCCTTGATGGGAGAGGATTAGAGGTGAGGGTGATTATAAGTGTTTAAGTAGGAAGTGAGAAGTAGGAAGTTTAAACATAAATCTAAAACATGGGACACCTACGGGAGTGCAAAACGCCAACGGGAACGGAATAATGAATAGGGAATGGTAATTTTTTTTCAAATTAAAAGTAATAGATAAATCTATTCCGTTTTGCAGTGATAAGAGAAAGGTGGTCATATTTGAATTTCTATAGCAAGAGTGGTAAATATGTCTGTACCATTTGCCTTATAATTATAAAACAAATAAGTCAGATCCCAGATTTAACATTATATTAGAATTTGAGTTATTTTCTCTAAAAAACAAGCAAAACAGATAACCAATCGATTATACTATTTATAGTTTCTTTTTCCTGTCTTTACAAAAGCTA
>CBDVEF010000304.1:0-2638 GCA_965372935.1 uncultured bacterium
TTTCTTCTTTCATTACTTAATGACAAAGAGAAAATAGTAGATATTTTAGATTTATCATATAAATACTATAAACAGGGTTATAGATATTGGCTGGGTATAAATTGGGATGGTATAGGAGTATCTTTATTAGGTATATCAGAAGTATTATTAGAAAAATCTAATTGCATTAAGAAGAATACTTTTATTTCAGAGGGAATTGAACTGGCTGAAAATGCAGTTTCACTTTATAAAAAACTTGGCAATAAATATAGTGAAGGTTATGGATATTTAATTTTATCTGAATTTTATAAAATTGATAAAAAATTTGATGAATCAAAAAAATATAATGGATTAAAAGAAAAAATAGAAAAGAAATTGGGAATGAAAATATAAGGAGGAAAAATGATTGACAAGAAAATATGCAAGTTTAGTAATTGTATCTTTTTTGTATATATTCTTATAGTGTTATTCAATTGCAAACTGAATGCTACAACATTTTATGTATCACTTTCCGGTAATGACGGTTGGTCTGGCACCTTGCCAGATTCAGCATGGAGGCATATTGCCTATGCAACTCAGCAAATTCAAGCTGGTGATAGCGTATTAGTCTTCAGTGGGATTTATGAAAACGAGTATGTTGTATTTGCTAATTCTGGATTCGTTGAAAATCCCATTGTGCTCACTGCTTATAACGATACATTTACTTTAGATGGAATAGATAGTACTGGAAGGGCAATAAGAATGGTGGATAAATCTTTTATCAATATATCTAAATTTCATATAAAAAATTATGGTACAGGGATAAGGGGTGAAGGTTTATTGACGAATCTTGAAATTGGCAATTTCGTAATTGAGGGTATTGATGGAAACGGTGTGAACTTTGACGGTGCATCGCTCCAGAATAGTTTAATAACCAATTTTGCAATACGGAATACAGATGGTATAGCAATCTCTCATTTTGATTATAGTTCTACTGATTGTCATGATATTGAAATTTCTAACTTTCTTATAAGGGATATAAATAATGAGGGCATTAACTGGCGAAACACAAAAAGGGTACATATTCATCATGGAGAGATTTACAATACAGTATCAGATGGTATTCATCTCCAATTGAGTGTTGATTCTTCTACTGTTGAATATGTAAGGATAGACTCTACAGGTTTTCATGGTATTGCGATTCATGACCATACGGTTGGTGATTATCCATGTTCAACAAATGTAATTAAAAACTGTTATGTCGCTAATTCTGGTCATAATGATATTGACCTACATTCAGGTGCTTTTAACACAATAATCGAGGCTTGCACTTTAGGTGGTCCATTAACGAACGGACAAGCCATATACTTTCACAATTTGGGTGCAGGTCTGATTGTAAGAAACTGTATCATTCATAATGTTTCTGGAGAAGGGATAGATGGTGGACCATCAACAGGATATTATTTGAGAGATATACTCATTGAGAATAATATATTTAATAATTTATCCACGGGAATAATGTTTCAGGGTGCTACAGAAAATATTACAATAAGGGGGAATCGAATTTATAACACTCCGTATGATATTAATGTAGGTGCTTATAACATTCTTATAGATAGTAATTATACCGAGAATGGATATTATAGAATTAATGGAAATGATGGAAGAATATTTGATGCTTTGGATACAAATTATCACGCAAGAAGTGCCTATGGTTCGCTTGTTATAGTTGGGCATACTAATGGTAAAGTCTTTGAACAAGAAAATGCAGGTGGCTATGGTCCTTATACAATCAACAAACCGATGTGGTATCCTGATGGTGGTTATTTTACAATGCAAGCAGATTCTTTTTGGTGTGATGTTGATGTCAACACCTATAAAATGACAGTTATTCCTAATATTGATTCTCTTGAAGTATCTATAATTACATGGGATACAACAGGAACATATTACAAGAAATGGATGGAGATTTGTGAAAGTCCGAATGTTGTAACATCACATACGGTAGGAGATCTTCATCCGAATTCAACAATAGAAGTAAAAATTAATAATATACCTTATGATACACTTACAGCTGATAGTTCCGGATGGATTGCTTTTGATTACACAAGCGGATTTGCTTCGGATACAGTAATATTCGAAGCAGAAGTAATACCAAGTGCTATTGAAGAGGCAAAGGTAAATAAAAATCCTTCAATATATTCATTAAGCCAGAACTTTCCCAATCCTTTTCGCTCAAGAACAGAGATAATGTATTCATTACCTGTAGGAGGGAATGTAGAGATTAATATATATAATATTACAGGGCAAAAGGTAAGGATACTGGTAAACAGTAATCAGAATAGTGGCTATTATCATATAATCTGGGATGGAAAGGATGATATGGGCAAGGGAGTCGGAAGTGGCATTTACTATTATGAACTAAGGACTAAAGGATATAAAAGCAGGAAGAAGATTGAGATAATAAGGTAAAAAAGGGTGTTATTTAAAAAGTTATAACAGGAGATGTATAGATGAAAGGAAAAGTGTGTATTATATTTTGTATTGAGCTAATACTTATATTTTCAGGTGTATTGACAGCAGATCCAGTGACCATTTTAAACATAGAGGTAGTTGCAATAAGGGATAAAAGTGTAGTAATAAGATGGGATACGGATATATCAGCTACAGGACAGATAGA
>CBDVEF010000305.1:0-2621 GCA_965372935.1 uncultured bacterium
TTTCGCAAACCGGTGTAAAAGAAAAACCAGATACTAAATTGGAGATAACAGACCTTATCTTACTACAGAATACACCCAATCCATTCAAATCTGTTACTTCTATTAAATATGTTCTTCCGAGAAATGGGTTTGTACAGCTTGCCATATATGATATCTCAGGGCAACTTGTGCAGACACTGGTAAAGGGAAAGAAATATGCCGGGACCTATGCTGTCAGCTGGAATGGAATGGATGAGCGAGGGAATAGTGTTAGAAGTGGAATCTATTTCTACTGTTTAGAGGTAGACAACCTTAAAAGTACGAGGAAAATGTTATTAGTGAAGTAATTAATAGGAAATAATGGGGTCAGGCTGGAATTGGGAATATAGAAAAGAAATGTTACCATTTTAATAGTTTTTCCATAATGGGATAATTAGGAACAAATCCCGAAACTGTTATTTCAAAGTCAAGTGTGGAAAAATTGGGGGCAGTCGTCTATTTTCTCAAACTCATAAAAAGATGTTAAGAGATAAAAAAGTTAGTGTGAGTTATGAGAAGACGGAGGCAAAGATTAGGGATTTGTCGAGTTTCAAGAATTGATTCTTGCTCTTGATAAAAACTTAAAATCTATTTATTATATAAATAGCCTCATCTACCATGTGTAGAAAAAGATCTTTCACCGCTTTTACAGCGGTGATTGCATTTTAATAATCTATTTTCATATTTTCCCCTCAATTTTCTTCTACTAGAATTACCTTCAACATAATAAGCTGTTATAAGAAAATATATTCTTTTATTTTTTATTTTTCTTTCTAATCAAATCCTTAATATCTATTAAAGGTAGTAAATATTGCCCATAAGATCCGTAAAAAGTCAGATTTGAAAGGTATAGTCGAGTACTGTTGATCATCAATGGTAATCCGGAATTAATTAAATATTCCTTTTTTGTGTCTTCATTGAGGTTCTTCTTTTTAAATTTGAATATCACTTGAGTTACAATCGAAAAACTATATCCCGGAATTTCTTTACTTAAATTAGCATTTAATTTTAGGACTATTCTGTAATCCTCAATTGGCCTCTTTGATTCAAAAAGATCAAAATCAATATCAAGAGATAATTCGGGCAAAGATTTATAACCATCTTTTAATTGAACAGATTCGATATGAGAAGAAAAAACTATAAATCTTTCAATTATGAATTCTGATGTTTTTATTTTCATAATTTCTATCCTGCACAATACTCAAATTTTGCTTCTTTAACATGAAGTGGCGATTCATTATTATATTGGTGTGTATTATTAAAATTTATATTTGCCATATAAGAAATATCAGTATTTGCAAATTCTTCTAAAGGATTTATTTTATATTCAAATTCCATATTTATATTAACTTTAAATATTCTTTGAATTTTTACTAATGTTTTTAGATTGAGCAATTTATCTCCGGTGAATAACTGAGTGATATAACCTTTTGAAGTACTTAATTCTTTTGCCAATTGAGCCTTATTCATTTCTTTTTCATTCATTAGAATTCTTATTTTATTCATTATTGCAAGATGTAGCATCTCAGCTTCAAACTGTAATTTTTCATCTTCATTTTTGAATTCAAGTATTTTTTTAAAATCTTCCTGTATATTTTTCCTATCTAAACTCATATTCATAACCTCCTATTACCTCCAAGCGTTTCTTAAGCTTCTTACTTGAGGCTTTCCGAACCTTCTTTGCATATACTTCAATCATTACTATACTCAATCTTCCGTTATGGAACTCTTTGCAATATATCCTGAGGTTCTCCTTTTTTCCAAATTTCATTGCTTTTATATGTTTTGCTTTATATGAAACCTCCTCATCTCCATATAAATCTGTATTATCTTCTCCACTTACTAAAGCACATAAAATGCGCCTAAACTTTTTATGTTTCTCTTTACATAAAACCAGTATATCTTTATAATTTTTCTCATCTACAAAAAATTCTATATTTCTTTTGCTACTTGTAATATTTTCAAGGAACGGTTCGATATCTAACTTAAAACATACTCTCTTCATTAAGTTAACCTATAGGTAAACTATTGTCAAGGTTATAAATATATTTATAAATTTTATCATTACTTTTAGAGATTTGTATCGTTTCATAATCCCTCCTTTTCAATTATCTACAATATTAATTGAATTATAATCAATCCATTAGAATGTCAAATGTTGGACATAAATACAGTATTCTTTTCATTTTATTTATATTAAAACAATAGGGCAGGGGGTCGATATTAATAATAGACATCAGACATCAGACTTCAGACACCAGCCGAGAAGGGAAAGAGAATATCAACGAATTACAAGAAGAGAAGGGAATAATATTTTTGCTTTAATTTCATGAATTAGGGCGTATAATTATACGCCCCTACAATTTACGATTAATGATTTACAATTTATGCTCTCTATGGCGATTTTCGTTCCCGTTTTTCGATTTTCATCTTAAACTTCCTACTTCTCACTTCCTACTTAAATACCTATAATCACCCTCACCTTAGTCCTCTCCCATAAAGGGCGAGGAAATAACCATGTCATTGCTAACGAAGTGAAGCAATCCCCCAAGAGTGAAGTTAGATTGCTTCGTCGTTTCACTCCTCGCAATGACAAGGAGGGA
>CBDVEF010000306.1:0-2606 GCA_965372935.1 uncultured bacterium
GAAGGATTCTCTTCAAAATAAGCAGATAATTTACCTTGAACAGATGATTCCACCAAACCTTTAATGTTACTATTCCCTAATTTTGTTTTTGTCTGCCCCTCAAACTGAGGATTTGGCAGTTTAACAGAGATAATAGCAGCAATTCCTTCCCTAACATCATCTCCTGTAAATATAATATCCTGTTTTGGTTTGGATCTCTTATAAAATTCATTCATAACTTTTGTAAGTGCAGATTTGAAACCAACAAGGTGAGTCCCTCCCTCTTTTGTATCAATATCATTTGCGAATGTATAAATAATACTTGAATATGTACTGTTATATTGGAATGATACCTCAATACTAACATCCCCTTTTTCATCTTTTATATATACAGGTTTCTTATGTATTGGATCTTTAAACTTATTTATATGTTGGACAAATTCCTGAATTCCCCCTTTGTAATAAAAATTATTATATCGTTCATCTCGTTCATCTTTAATCTCTAAACGCAATCCATTATTAAGAAATGCAAATTCTCTCAATCGCTGGGAAAGAATATCAAAGCTAAATACTACATCCTCGAATATACTTTTATCAGGCAAAAACGATACAATAGTTCCTTGTTCTGATGTAAATCCAACAACCTTTAATTCTGTAACTGTTTTCCCTTTTTCATACCTTTGAAAATATAAATTACCGTCTTTTTTAATTTTAACCTCTAACCAGTCAGATAGGGCATTAACCACAGATACTCCTACTCCATGTAATCCTCCGGAAATTTTATATGTTTTGTTATCAAATTTCCCTCCTGCATGTAAAAGTGTCATAACAACCTCTACTGCTGACTTATGCATTGTAGGATGTTCTCCTACAGGTATTCCCCTGCCATTATCTTCTACAATAAGGTATCCCTCTTTTTTTATTGTCACCTGAATATGGTCACAAAATCCTGCCAGTGCTTCATCAACACTATTGTCGATTACTTCGAAAGCCAAATGATGAAATCCTCTAGTAAATGTATCTCCAATATACATAGCAGGCCTTACTCTTACCCCCTCTAATCCTTTAAGCACTTGTATTTTACTCGCATCGTAAGTCAAACCAGCCTCCTTCTTAACCCTATTTTTAATTTTATTCCAATAATCAATTCCTTTTTAACGGAATGATTTATTTTATTAATGATTTCATTACTAAAAGACTCCAGTTCCCTTTTCCATATACTATTTTTTACCCGTATAGTTAATATTTTATTATCTATATAATCGGGAAATGTTACTTTACCAATCTGGTCACCTACAATATATTGCCAATTGTTCTTTATACTAAATTCATCATAAATACCCGCTTCTTTCAAAATACCCTCAAGGATATCTCCCAGTCGTTTAGGAGTTTTGTTACTCACCTAAATTCTCCATCTTTATATAATTTACATCTCCCTTTACCTGATACTTCTCCGGAGAAGTAATAATAATCTGCCCTTTATTAAAAAATGAATTTATTAAATGTTCCCTCCTCAATTCATCGAGTTCAGAAAATATATCATCTAATAATAAAACTGGAGCTTCATTATTGGCAAAACTGTAAACCCTTGCTTCAGCAACGCGAATTGCAATACCAATAGTTTTTTGCTCCCCTGTTGAAGCAAAATATTTCGCTTTTTCATTATTAAGAAATATCTCAATATCATCTAAATGAGGACCCAATGTAGTCCTTTTTAAAATCCTGTCCCTTTCTCTTGAATTTCTATATCTACTCTTTAAATGTACTTGAGACTCTATATTAAAAGAACTTTTATAAAATGCACTAAGTAAATCGGCGTTACCGGTAAGATGTTTATATATAGGGGATAAAAACGAATTAATTATGTTAATGTACTTCATTCTAAACTTATAGATTTTCAAACCGTTCTTAACAAGAACTTCTTCGAATGCAGTATATACCTCCTCTTCACTATCAGGTATATCTCTCAATAATCTATTGCGCTCCTCCATAGCATAATTATAATCTTTCAACACTTTTATATAATTCCCCTCTACTGAGGCTATTAATCTATCGATATATTTTCTTCTAACCGAAGGTGTTCCCTGCACTATAAAAATATCTTGTGGAGAAAAAATAACAGGATAAAATATGCTAAATAGATCAGCATTTTTTCTGATTTCATTTTTGTTAATATAAATTTTTTTATTTTCAATGTTATTGCCAATTTCTATCTGAGAAGTTTTATTTTTACTGACAACCTTTCCTTCAAGAAAAAAGTGTTCTTTTGTTTTCATTATTATATCTGAATCTCTTACCCCTCTGAATGATTTTGCACAACTCAAATAATAAATAGCTTCCATTATATTTGTTTTCCCGGATCCATTTTGTCCATATATATAGTTTATCCTATTGGAAAACTTAAAGTTATGATTTTTTATATTTCTAAAATTTATCACTTTTATTTCCTGAATTCTCAATATTTACCTGTTTTATATATACTAATTGTGTTTTCCTCTATATTCATATCATAAAAACAATTTGGGGCTTTTATCTTCAATATTTTAAGTATATCAATTGCTATTTTTCTTATTTCCCATTGAGCTTGTTTTTCCCCCCTAAGGGAAAGTATATGTCTCCATTCTCTA
>CBDVEF010000307.1:0-2584 GCA_965372935.1 uncultured bacterium
ATTACACGAAATAAATTGGACAGACACATAGGTCTGCCCCTACAATTTATGATTAACGGTTTACGTTCTCTATGGCGTTGTCATTCCTGTTTGTCGATTCACGATTAACAGTTTACAATTTCTTGCTACCTGTAGATACTATTCATATTTATATATTTACCTCCCTTATTTATCATTGACAAAGAATAATCAATTTTGTATAAATTGATTATGTTATATGAACTTGAAATAGAACGCAATAAAAGAAAATCATTACTATTAATTGTGATTATGATACTATTTATGACAGCTCTTGGATATCTAATTGGGAGAGCGGCTTTCCATCAAGGCAGTTATGGCCTTTATATTGCACTTTTTGCTTTAATATTTACCGGTATATGGAGTTTAATTTCATTTTATAAGGGTGATATGATTATACTATTAATGTCCAAAGCAAAGAAGATAAACCATAATGATAATCCCAGATTGTTTAATATTGCTGAAGAGATGTCAATTTCTGCCGGATTACCAATGCCAAAGGTATTTATTATGGAAGATCCTGCACCTAATGCATTTGCAACGGGTAGGGACCCTAATCACAGTGCTCTATGCGTTACCACAGGATTATTGGAGAAGCTTAATAGAGATGAGCTTCAGGGGGTAATCGGTCATGAAATGACACATATAAAGAACTTTGATATAAGATTATCATTACTACTTGCAGTTCTTGTAGGAGCAATCGCACTTATAAGTGATTACTTTTTAAGATATATGTTTTTCTTTGGAGGGGGAAGAAGGAGGAGGAATAGTAGCAGTAAAGGAGGAGGACAAGCGGAGCTTATAATGTTAATTATTACAATTGCATTGGCTGTTCTTGCTCCGATAATTGGGAAGCTAATACAATTATCCATATCAAGAAAAAGAGAGTATTTGGCTGATGCAGGCTCTGTCGAGCTTACAAGAAATCCCGATGGTTTAGCTTCAGCTCTTGAGAAAATAGCAAGTATTTCAAGCACTACGAAGTTGAAAGCTACAAATAGAGCCACACAACATCTTTATATAATAAATCCTTTAAATCCTTTTCAGAAGCATACTACAAATTTATTTAGCACACACCCACCTATCAATAAAAGAATTCAAAGATTAAAGGCAATGTCTCATAGGAATTAATGGAATATATTTCAAAATCTGTACAAGAAACATATAAAATTGCCGAGAAAATCAGAATTAAGTATTTTTCATATAAAATATTTTTATTGGAGGGTGATCTGGGCAGTGGTAAAACAACATTTGTTAAAGGGTTTGTTAATGCTTTAAAATGCAAAGAAGATGTAACAAGTCCCACATTCGCAATTGTACAAGAATATGATTGTAAAAGTAAAATATATCATATTGACCTTTATAGATTACATAATGTAAGTGAAATAATTGATATTGGTATAGATGACTATCTCGAGAGTGGAGAATATGTATTTATAGAATGGAGTGAGCATTATAAGAGAAATATCAATGAAAAATATTTAACGATTCAATTTGATATGATAGATTTAAATACAAGAGCAATAAATCTTAAAGAGAGCAGTTGAAATTTAATATTATTCATTATATAATCTAATATGATTATCAATAGATATAATTTTGGATATATAGAAGTTGATGGAAAAGGTTATAGTAATGATATTATTATTTATAAAGGTAATACTATTAAGAACTGGTGGAGAAAAAGGGGACATTATTTAGATATAAATGATATAGATACATATATTGGAAAGGATTGGATTATGTGTGCTGATACTGTAGTTATAGGAACAGGAGAGAGTGGAATGATGCATATTTCCGACGATTTAATTGAATTTCTAAGGGATAATAATATTGAAGTGTTTATAGAAAAATCTTTCGATGCTTGTAAATTGTTTAATAGTTTGAGTAAAGGCAGTGTAAATGTAACTCTCTTTATTCATTTAACATGTTAATAGGGAAAGGTATGAGAAGGATATTTGTATCAGATAAAATTTTTGACAATGAAAAGAAAGACTTTTTTAATGGTTTTATTATTGTTAATGACGGAATTATAAAGGATGTTGTAAAAAAGCAATTTATCAGGAAAGAATATCAAGTGGAAGAAGTTTGCAATTATACGGGTAATATGATTATACCTGGATTTGTAGATGCTCATACACATTTATTAAAGACTGAGGTCAGAAATCGCAGGATTAATCTTAAAAATATAAAGACTAAAGATGATATGTTTAGTAAACTTTCTTCTTCTAAGAAAGAAATAATTATTGCCGAGAATTTTGATGAATCTAAAATAATGGAAAAAAGTTTTCCAACAATTGAGGAACTTGATAAAATAAGCAGGAAAAGACCAATAATTATAAGGAGGATATGTGGTCATATAGCATTCATAAATAGAAAAGCTATAGAAGTACTATCGGATTACTTTTGTAATATTGATCAAAGAGGAATATTGATTGAAAAACAGGTATTTGCACTTGATGAAATATTTGTGGAAGATGAAAAAGTGCTTATTAAAAGGTTGGAGAAAGGGATAGAGAATGCATTAAAATTGGGAATTACAGCTATAGGGGAGATTGTGGGAATA
>CBDVEF010000308.1:0-2545 GCA_965372935.1 uncultured bacterium
AGGGGGAGGTAGGGAATTGCACGAAAGGAGATAATTAAAATGAAAAAAGGGCTTGGCATAGAGAATCTATATTATATACTGGAATATATAAATATGTCTTTATACTTAATGGAAATAAACAAACTTGACTTTTAAATATTACTAACATAATATACTTATATATAATAAATAATAGTTTAATATGGTTATAATGAATGAATATAAATGAATTGAATGAAGAGATAAGAGTATGTAATAAATGCAGATTATCTGATACAAGAATAAATTCACTTAAAGGTGAAGGTAATTTAAATTGTAGAATAATGCTTATTGCTCAGGCACCCGGAGAGAATGAAGACAGGACAGGGAGAATGTTCATCGGTCCTTCGGGAAGAGTTCTTGATGAACTGTTAAATTTGGCAAATGTAGATAGAGATGAAATTTATATGACAAATCTTATAAAGTGTATGTTGCCTAAATGTAGAAAACCAAAGCAAGATGAGATTCAAGTGTGTAGTGAGTATCTTGATAAAGAGATAGAAATAATAAATCCTGAATTCATTGTACCATTGGGATATTATGCAACAAGGTATATATTTCAGAAGTATAATATTCCCATACCCGATAAGCAAATATTTTATAATGTTTATGGTAAAATTCTTTGGAAAGAAAAGAAAATATATCCTATTCAACATCCTGCTTCATTACTATATAATCATACTTTCAGAAAGGATGTGGAGGAGAATTATAAAAAATTAAAAATATTTCGGAACGAATGTAAATGGTATCCAATTTGTCCGATGAAAAAGTTTTATGAAAAAGGAATAATTGAAAGGAAGTGGATAGAATTGTACTGTAAGGGGGATTGGGAGATATGCGTTCGTTATCAAATGGAAGAAAGCGGAAGATACCATGAAGATAATATGCTTCCTGATGGCAGTTATCTAAATTAAAAACTACCAATAATAAATAGTTTGGATTATAGGAACCTAATTTAGATTATCTCAATTAAAATGTTTGTGTACATTTGGCATGTATATATTCATTTATTAAATTACCAATAAGTTCTTTAACAGATGTAATTTTATCTATTAAATAGGCATTAGCTCCTACAAAAACAAATCCATCTTTTAAATTGCCAATTTTAGCATTTGTTAATGCAAGAGCAATACAATACGGTACTGTTCTAAAATCACAAGGTTTTAAACATTTCCATGGACAACTAAAAGGTTTTTTAATCCCATTTATAACATCATTGAGAAATTTATTGCGAATTGCTCTTCCTGGTAATCCTAACGGGCTGTCGATTATAATTATATTCTCTTTTTTACATTTTATATATGCTTCTTTAAAGGCTGCAGAAGCATCACATTCGTAAGTCGCAACGAATCTGGAAGCCATTTGTACTCCATTAGCCCCCAGTTTGATAAACTTATAAATATCGGTTCCGTTATATATTCCTCCTGCAGCTATTACAGGAATACTTTGATTATACTGTTGTTCAAAGGGTTTCAGTATGGAAACAACCTCAGGAACTAACTTTTCAAGAGCATAATCAGGATTATTTATCTGTTCTTTTTTAAAGCCGAGGTGTCCTCCTGCTAATGGTCCTTCAACAACTACAGCTTGAGGAATTTGATGGTAGTGTTTTGCCCAATACTGAAATATAATTTTTGCAGCTCTTGCAGAAGATACGATTGGGATAATTTTACTCAAAACCTCTTTTGATTTCTCTCCTTGTAAGGAAAATGGTAATTCAAGTGGAAGTCCTGCTCCGAGGAAAATAAGATCTGCACCTTCCTCAAAAGCTACCATAACAAGGTCATAAAAATCAGAGAGAGCTACCATTATATTTACACCGATGATACCATTTGTCTTATCCCTGGCTTTTCTAATCTCTTTTCTTAAAGCTCTTTTATTTGCCTCTTTAAAATTTGTTGCAAAATCAGGCTCAAGCATACCAATACCTGCAGCACCGATTACACCAATACAGCCTTCATTTGCTACGGCAGAAGCTAATCCTGATAAAGAAATACCTACACTCATTCCTCCTTGAATAAGAGGTACTTTTGCTTCAATTTTACCTATTTTCAATTTTGGCAACTTAAAATTCATCACCTACCCATCCTTATTTATATAAATAGTTTTCATCTCTAATCAAATATGTACTCATGCTACGAATGATATAAAATATTAAATATAAAGTCAAGGAGAATAATTAAAATTAGGTAGATAGGTATAGACATATGTCAAAACGGGAATGCCAATAATTCACAATTCATAATTCATAATCCGTTCCCACTGGCGTTTGTCGTTCCCATTTTTCGATTTACATTTTTAAACTTCCTACTTAAATACTTATTATCACCCTCACCTCAGTCCTCTCCCATCAAGGGCGAGGAAGAAATGGCGGGAATTAAACACGAATTACACGAAAAGAGACAATTATAACTTTCCCTCCACTTGTGGGAGGGAACAGAAGGGAGGGGGGTATAATAATGAATTGCACAAAGGAGAACCACCACATACTGTGTTAAGTCAAGCATAAAATTTCCTTTTTCTTATT
>CBDVEF010000309.1:0-2513 GCA_965372935.1 uncultured bacterium
CAATAATCCTAATTATGATGTAAGCGGAGATGGAGTGGATAATGAATTTGATTTTGGATACTCTGATACTAAAACGATTTTGTATGGTCAAAATTCAGGTGGCGGTGGACAGCATCCCAATCTATATATGAAAATTGAAAATATCACTGTCTTTAATTATACTACACCCAATATCTCATTTATACTGCGAGACGACTCAATGGTAGATACCCGATTAAATATATACAATCTGAAAGGTCAATTGGTTAAGACCCTTCTTGATACACAACTCAGAGCAGGAAAGCATACTGTAACCTGGTATGGCAAAGACAATAGTGGCAGTAATGTTACTAATGGAATATATCTATTGCAGATATCTCGTGGAAATATGAAAACTGCTAAAAAGATTACCTTAATGAGGTAAATTAACTGATGATAGTTGTTCCAGGAAAGAATACCTCTCCTCATAACTTTAGGAACTAAAAATATGAAAAGAATAATTTTGCTTCTCTTTATAATAATTTCCTTTCAAAATTTGTATGCTGATGAGTTTATTCTTCAAAAAATAAATGAACCCTATAAAAGTGATTTGTATAAAGAGCTTAGAAGAGGAGAAGATCGTATTTATTCTTTAGGCCCACGAGCCCTCCGAATGTTGAATATTGATGGTGAAGGACATTTACAACTTATTGATGAGTTACCTTTATACGGGCATCTAATTGGATTGGAGATTAACCAAAATTATGCCTATTCTCATGTGGGTCCCCCATATACTGAAACAATCCTATATAGAATAAATACTGAAAATAATAATCTGATTTTAGTTGATTCACTGCATTTCCCCCCTCCTGCACATTATATAAAAATTTATAAGTCATATAATAATATATTTGCGCAGATTTCTTATAACTCCTATACTATACTTAATATTTATAATAATGACACATTTGAATTGTTAACTCAATATAATCTGGACGAAGAGTTTCCGGATGTTTATGCTTTTTCTAACATTAACGACAGTTATGTGTATGGACGGGACAGAAATAATACAAGAATTTGGCATATTTACGATATAGGCAATATATATAATATTCATCAAATCGCTGAAATAGATTTAACCAATGAAGATGTTGAAATGGAATATAAGAAGTTACTAAATGATTCAATTTATGTATTTCAGGGTTTCAATAAAATTACTTTTTTTGATATTTCTGATATTACAGACTGGAGAATTGCATCTCAGATTGTATTTGACCAAAGTAATCATGGAGGCGCTGATTTTGCAATATTAGAAAACGATAGAATAGTTATTCCCAGGCAGTTAACATTTGACCTATATGACATTTCCGAGATTACTAATCCGAGATTGATAAATTCATTTTATTATGATTTTTTCTGCGCTCCAATGTCCTGGATCGGGTATGAAAGTTTATTTTATAATGCAAATTTCTATTTAGGAATAGAGGAATTCAAGGTAGCAGATAATATGATTGAAAGAATCGGTCGTTACCCAATGTTTGCCTCTATTTTCAAAGCATTTAAACATAATGATTTTTTGATTGTAAAAACTTTCTACGATGAAAGGAACCTTCATTTTTTTGATGTTTCTGATATCTACAATCCTCAATATATCTGTACTTATTTTAATGAGTATAACATATACGGTATTGATTTTTATGACAACAAAATGGCTGTTTCAAAGAAAGAGTGGGAAAATCCAGCTAATAAATCAATAGATGTGTATGATATAACCGATATTGAAAACCCTCTATTAATTAATTGCATTGAAGGATCCTCAGGGCCTATCATCCATTTTGCTAATATTGATACCCTTTTTACTATTGAATATTATTCTGATCAATATCATTTTATAAAATATGATATAAGCGAAACGGGCACCCATGATACACTCTTCGATTTTACTCTAACCGGATCATTATGGGGATTTGATATTTATGGCAACTATGCATATTTTGTTAATGAAGATAACATATATGTAATCGAAAATATTAATACTAATACCCCTGAAGTGATAAATATTCTTAATATTAACAATTATGCAACTCTTAGGATAGAGGATGAGTATCTGTTATTATTCAATTATGGACAGTATAATAATTGGATTGAATTTTATAATTTAACAGATCCTGTTAATCCTGTCTGTGAATATATAATATATCCAGAATTTAGTGAAGGTATTGCGGTTCATAATGATTTAGTATTTATTGGTTACAATAATATCGATGTGTATGATTTGAATAATTGTTCATATTTCATTGAAGATCCAATATTTAGCTTCCATACTACTTTTGGTTTACAATCTATGTCATTTTTTGAAGAGGATAATAATAAGTATTTTTACTATAGGGGGCAAGCAGCTGTAGCTTTGTTTGAATATGAGTACAATAATGCCGCTGTCGATGACGAACCGGAACCAAATTCAACAATGCTCACCTCCTACCCCAACCCCTTCACCACATCAACCACCATTTCGTTTGCGGGAAAAATAAATTCACACGAATCATCACAGATAA
>CBDVEF010000310.1:0-2507 GCA_965372935.1 uncultured bacterium
CTACGATTGTACTTACACTGCCCGTAACATCGGTAAAGTTGTCTCCGCTTATCGTATAATCGATTGTCACTGCTGTGCCTGTCGGGATACTCACTCCTGATGTTGCAAGCAGGTCATCTGCCGTATTTATTACTGTGGCTGATGTGTCTATATCTCCAAATATTGCACTACCGTCATCTATCGTTATACCACCTGTTGATGTGGTTATATTAATATTTACATTCTTTGCAAGCTCTCCGCCGCTGTTCTTTACGCCGAACAAGAGCTTAACCTGTTCACCTGCATCCCATTTACCACTATTATTCCCTGTTGTTGCATCATCTATTGCAAATGTTTCCTGCGATACTACAGGTGCATATACCATTAATGAGAAACTACCTGTCCATGTGGTTTCCGTTGCAGTGATCAATATATCAAAAGGTATAATGTGCTCATTGTTAACTGTCCCGACTGTGAAATTATAATCCGTAATACTTAATGCCGAATCGCCTGCTGCTATATTCCCATAATTTGAGCTATTTGTATTTACAGTCACATCCGGATCGGTTGTTGATAACACTGCACTTACATTATGAGCATCAGCTACACCGGCATTTTTAAGATATATCGATAAATCTATTGTCTCTCCCGGATTAATTTGTCCGTTATTATTACCAGAAGCATCATCTATAATGTTCGATAAATATGTTACAAATGGTCCCGAAGGTGAAATAACATTTATTGTGTCAAAATATGGTTTATAGCCATGTCTTGTTACTGTTAATAGCATATCAAAAACATGGTCGGGAGTGGGGTTTAATGTAGCTACTGCCTGCCCCCCTGATGAATAAGATGCTCCATATAATGTATCATTGCAATATAAGGAGACTAAAGCATTATCTATGTTAACATTAACCGTATACGATGAAGAACCAATTGGAAGCGTCCCATTATGTGAAATTACCATTGTTGATGGAATGCCCATCCATAAATCAATAGATGGTTCGCCAATAATATTATACTCTTCAAAGTAATATTTTACATTAGGTGTTTCTCCAAGTAAATCAGCAAGGAGCATTTTAGCAATATTCAACTGCATAGAGGTACTGAAATTCATTGAATCAAAGAATGCTTCATAAAGACTTGGTTCAAAGGCATCATCCTCATCCCAATAGGAGTAATTCGATGCACCGAGATGACCAATTGCTCCTTTCCCTGTATTCCTTATCCATGATTCGGCAAAACATACACTTGAATTAAATGTACCTGTAAGACAGGCATTGCTAACTACAAACGGATATTTATCCTGGTTTGTAAGTGCTGAAATATTACTTGCAGTAAATGAAGGATCAGCCCAATTAGTTATATTACCATGACCGGAATAATTAATCCATACTACACCGTTATTAATTGAATTGGTAATATCCGAAGTGGAACCTCCAGTGCTTGACCAGACTGAATCCGAAGTTATACCTGCTGGTTCAAGCCATGTTGTCATACAATATCTATGTGTGCCTTCAAGCATAGAAGCATGATCATTAGAGGCAATAAACAGGGCTCTTCCGAGCCAATCCGTTGAAGCAAATTGATATTTCTCATATTTTATAACCTTACTGACATATTCGCTTGCTTCAGATAAACTTGAAACTGAAATTCTTGCTATCCCCATATCAGGATATATATCTGTTCCATCTGTTCTCACATAATGCAGATCTGTTGCTTGAGCATAATCGCTATATTGAGATGCCCATATACCCGGATATGTGTTAATAACATTGACATCTCCGATAAGGGTCACAAATGTTGGTGGTATAGTCCATGTATTATATGCATTTCTTATATAAGCTGCAATAGATGCAGTATCTGAACCACCAATATCCGAGGTAGTTGTTATTGTAACATTATATCCTTTTTGTATTTTCCAGCTTCCAAGTGTATTTGCGGCACTTTCGTAACTATCACCTGTTATAATTAAATATCCTACAGGAAGTGCAGGGAACCCTCTATCGAAGCTATCATCATAATTGGCAAATACTCTTCTGTTAAGATTTTCAAATTCTCTGGAATAGTATCTTCTATCATTTATTTCCGTTTGCATAAAATCAGGACTATTAACTATCACTTCAAATTCCACAGCTGTATAAATTCTTATCTTTCCCTCTACAGAGTTGTATTGTATAGGATAGAAAGCTATTTGAACATATCTTTTTCCTCTAATAATACCTTCGGATGAAATTTCAATATCCTTTGAAGGATAATATGTATTACTATTATACAATTTTTCATCCATTTTAAACACAACAAGATCCTCTCCTCCCGGTATTTTAATAACAGACATTTGTGAAGGTTTTATCTTTTTATCTATCCCGATCTCATTTAAATTATATTCAATAAAATCAGAATTTTTGACTTTTATTCTAATATCTCCGCCATAAGGAATCTCCAGATATCTTCTGATTGCCGGCAACTCCGGTTTCCCAAGAACCTTTTGAGTACCAGCTCCGGGAATATTTATTTGTGTAAATATA
>CBDVEF010000311.1:0-2500 GCA_965372935.1 uncultured bacterium
GATGTCTGAAGTCTGATGTCTATTATCTTTTATTCGTGAATTCGTGGTAGATCTCTCCCTCTCCTTGTTTAGTAATTCTATCTTTTCCTCTAAAATCTTAAAATTCTTCTCCCATCTGTATTTCTCCGGATGTTTACATATATATTTTTTCGGATTATTTAACAGTTCATAAATTGCTTTTTTTATCCCGGGAGTATCTGAATTTCTAACACAAATTCCAGCATGTTCCCCTTTTATTAAGTATTCGGCTTCTGTATCGGGAGGGGCAATTAATAAAATCGGCTTCTTTGCTCCAAAGTATTCATAAATCTTTGCAGTTGAAACATCACCAATACCATTTCTTTCTGCAAGGGTTATTAGAAGTATATCAGAAGCATTTACAAGTTCCATTGCTCTGGAATGTTCCAGGTAACCAATCTGCAAAACCCTGTATTCGATGCTAAATTCCTTAATCAATCCATTCAATTCGCCAGTTTCATCAACGCCGGCATAATAGAATTCAAATTCTTTCAATCCTTTAAAAGCTTTCAGAAATGCTTTAATGTCTGTAAGATGACTTATTCTTGATAGATAAGTAATACGTTTATATTTAAAAAGATTATTTATAGGATATCGAAAGTCCGATTTATCATATCCGTTTCTAACTAAAATGATCTTCTCCTTATTCAAAGGATATTTATTTTCTAATTTATTCATTATATTCCTGGTAACGGTACTGATAATTGTTGCATCATCTATTATTTTTTTTTCTAACCTTCTTTCTGCATAATCTGATAAAATAGAATGTGCTTTTAATTGATTGTCTGAAATACTATCCCTTAAATCTGCAATCCAGGGAATATTATATTTTTTTGAAATATAAGAAGCAGTAATATGAATCGAGGGGGGAGGTGATGATGATATGATTAAATCAGGTTTTATTTTTATTATATAATCATCCACAACCTTTTTTAAATAAGGAAGCCACAAAACTTTATTATCCAAAGGAAATATCAACGAATTTATAATTCTCAATTTCTCCATTTGTTTTTTCCCTTTTCCCTTTACAAACCTTTGAGGATCAAGGGTAGGTACTTTTACAATCTTAACATTCCTATCTAAATCATAATCTCTGTCAAATGCACTATATTTTATATTTTTAACTGTAAATACAGTTACATCGTAATTTTTATTTGAAAAATATTTCGCCATATAGTATGCCCTGCGAGATCCGGAAAATCCAATAGGGGGAAAATAATATGAGATAATAAATATTTTCATTATATAAATTTCTTTATTAAATCAAGAAGTAGTGATTCTTGATTCTCCCATATATATTTATATTTGACATTCTTTGCTGCTGTTCTATATTTTTTGTAATGTTTCATTATTTCATCAATCCCACTTTTTATATCTTCTTCACTAACTTTTACAACAACACCTGCTCCGGTACTTTCCGCAAGGGCTTTAAGCTCAGGCAAATCAGATGCAATAAACGGAATTCCGAGTTGCAAATATTGGAATACTTTATTTGGCAAACTATAATAATGATTCAAACATGTGCCTTCTGTAAGAACAAATCCCGTTCCCTCTTCAAGTAAATATTGAGTAAGGTGTTCAAGAGGTACGGCATCATAAAATTCAATATTTAATGCCGAATCTGCAATTTTCCTTAAAGTGTTTTTCAATTTACCATTACCAATAATTTTCAGGTTTGCATCTTGTTTTAATTGAAATACTTTAACAAGATTCTCTAATCCTCTTCCACTACTTAGATTACCAATATAAACAAAATTTTTTCTTTTAGACATATTGTTACTATTGAATAATTTATTCGACGGATAATTAGAAAGAACAGTAATCTCTCTATCGGAATATTTAAGCAGATATTTCCTAAGTGAATTATTTATAGTAATTATACGATCAGAATATTGTATTGTTATAAATTCTAATAGTTTCCAAATAAGCTTTTTAAAATAATTGGAATTCGCTTCCATTTCACTGCCAATCTCATGCATATCGAATATTATGGGTTTGGAAAAAAGAAATTTATAGAGTATCGCCACAGGAGCTGTATTAATATCCGCAAACATTAGAATATCAGGTTTTATTTGGATTGTCTTTAAAAGAAACAAAGCCCATGCAATTGGAAATTTCAAAAAACCGACTTTACCGGGATTTATAAAAAAGTTTTTATCCTCGATTTCGCTATTTCCTATCGAAATTGAAAAAGTATCAACTATTTTTGAAATAGAATTCAATTCCTGCTGTACCCTTTGATCATATTTTAAATTACTATAAACAATATAAAGCAACTTCACCTATTCATTACCCCCTCAGGGTAAACATTCCCAGTGAAAATTAAAAAATAATTTTTCGATGAAACTATATATTCTGCTTCGAAAGAAAAGCCCACCCTTGCATATTTTATTATTTCCTCAGATAAAACAAATGGTCCTATCTCTTTTTTTTCTTTAAATGAGTACAACCATAATATCTTCTTTTAAATTCTTTCAAGTTT
>CBDVEF010000312.1:0-2493 GCA_965372935.1 uncultured bacterium
CATATTATTATATAACATTTTATCATCTCAGACACAACTTTTAATATACTCCGTAACTTTACAGATTAGGGCAGACACATAGGTCTGCTCCTACAATTACACGAATGAGAGAATGAATTTCACTAAGGGGAAAGAGAGAAATCTTTTACCTTTAATTACACGAATAAAGAAGAATGGACATCAGACACCAGACTTCAGACGTCAGCCGAGAAGGGGAAAGAGAGAAGAATTCACCACGAATTTCACCAAGAGAGGGGAAATATTTTTTACCTTTGATTTCACAAATTATAACGAATTACACGAAGGGAGAAGAGAGAATGAAATTTACGGTTTACAGTTGTTAATGATTTACGATTTATGCTCTCTATGGCGATTTTCGTTCCCGTTTTTCGATTTACATCTTTAAACTTCCTACTTCTCACTTCCTACTTAAATACTTATAACCACCCTCACCTCAGTCCTCTCCCATCAAGGGCGAGGAAAAAAGAGGCGGGAATGGCAAAGATGGGTTTAGTGAAATAGACAGGAGAGGGGAGAAAATAAACATGAAGGAGTAGATTCCTGCTTTCGCAGGAATGACAAGAAGGGAAAATGATCGAGGGTGAGGAGGTAATTAGGAATATATAACCACGAATTTGTAACCTTCCGGTTTTTTAAATCCTACTATAAATATTTTCTAGGATTTTAATTTCTTTCATTCTTTTATCTTTTGCCATTCTGTTAATGTTAAGTAATTTCCATTTAATTCCCGGTAAATACTTTGCCTGTGGATAATAACTCAGTAATTCCCAATTAGGTTCGATGTTCATAAAGGCAATAATAAAATCAAAATATTTATGAAATATACACCTTTTAACTATTTTCATTAGTTTAAATCTTGTTTCCTGTAATTCATCTAATGGAATTTCTATATCAGTTAAGCCTAAAAATTGATCATAATAGGTCTTTTCAATACTTACTAAATGTGCTTCTATCAGTTCAGATATTGATCTATTACTTTGAAGCAAATAAATTAATGCCAATTCATAGAACTTGTCCATATTATTTTTTATATTTGCAAATTGTTCAATAAATATTTTAATATCAAATAGGTCTCGGGGATGTTGTCTATCCAAAGCAGCAACAAGTTTGCCTGCATATACTTCATTTATTGATAAGCATTGAAAGTTAATATTAGTTTCAAAAATTGCTTGAGCTTTTTTACACAATTCAACATTATTAATATTTTCTAAATTACCTCTTATAATAAGACTCGGCTCAATTTTCACATTTCCCTATTCGCTATTTACAATTAATTTCTTGCAATAATTATTCTCATTATCTCTTACGCAAATAGATTTATATTTAATATTGTCTTTTATTCCCAATAAAATATTCTCAATTTCTTTTAAAGATTGCTCCCTTTTTTTAATCGGTAAATATACAAGGTCTATATCAATTGATAATCGGGGAAGGTCTTGATAAAATAGGTTAATAGCAGTTCCCCCTTTTAATGCAAAATTGTTATTGTTCTGCTTTATTTCACTCAGAATATGAATCAGAAATCTAACCTGTTTTAAATATTTATGATTCATTAAGATATTACTTCCTGTGGTATTTCTATATCGTACTTTTGTATATAAACACTTTTGCTTCCATCGTTTATTATTCTTCTTGGGCCATTGCCTAATATTATACTATTCTTGTTTATCTTTTTAAAATATTCTTTATCGTATCTTTCTGATAAATACAAAAATAATCTCTTGCTTTTGATAGAACGACAATTATTCAATAATTCGACTACAACATTAGTTCTTAGCTCTCCGACTAATTCAAAATATTTTAATGCATCGAAATAATCATTTCTTGTCCTGATCAAACTTAACATTTCTAATACAGCTCTTTCAGTGGATGAAATGTTAATATTCATTTTGTTATAATTAAAAGAAGTTAATCCTATTTCAAGTTTAAAAATATCCAGTTGTTTAAAATTCAAATCCATATTGTTTTTTTTGCAAAACCTTTTTACCCACTTTGGAACAAATATACGCATAGAATACAGGATGTAAAATTTTTTCATCTCTTCTGTAGGATATATTTGTTCTGATATTCCTTTAAGTATTAGTGCAGTAATTCCCCCAATATGAATTTTCATATTCTTTTGATTTTGAAATGCATATATTATACCGAGAGGGGATATTCTACTACCAGGTTTTATATATACCGATTTATATGGAGATTCGAGCCATCCTCTCTTTTTGTATTTTTGTAATAAACTATAACTATAACCTAATTCTATCAAATATGAAGAAAAATATGGAACTCCATCAGAAAGTATTTTGTATAATTCTATTAATTTATTCTTCATAACTACACCAACAGTATACTTATAGCACATATTATAACAATATGCAACATAGAAATCATAACCTCGGAAAACCATGAAAAGGGAACAATTCATAATCACCCTCACCTCAATCCTCTCCCATCAAGCATATCCTTACCCACATCTTT
>CBDVEF010000313.1:0-2471 GCA_965372935.1 uncultured bacterium
GATGGATTTATTTCTTGCGCGAGTGCCTTAATAGCGATTAAATTAGCTCCTACTAAGAACTTTTATAGAGATCTTACTATAAATTATCTCACTGTTGGGAATGTAAACATTAGCAATAAGGATACAATAGTAATGGGATTGTTAGAAGACAATATAAAATTCAATCCTTATAATCCTGTTTATAGATTGGAATATGCTAAATTAATAATGAAAAAGAATCCTGATTCAGCAAAATGGATAATAGAAAAGGCAATAGAATATGAACCGAATTTTGAAAAGGTAAAGGAGTTTCTAAAAAAGTACTATGGAGACAGTGAAATATAAATAATTATTTGAATTTTTTCATAATTTTTAAAATATGGTCTATTTCAAAGGAAATTCCACTTACAATATTAAAGGGAATATTATATAATATTCCCATAATTGTTACAAACATAGAACCTGATAAAGAAATACTTATATGTATTAATAATGAAATATATGCATAATATTATTTTTCTTATGTATATAAAATATTCACTATGCATTTATTGCACTATCTGGATTCTGCAATATGCAATATGCAAGAGTATTGCAAATTGCAATACTCTTATAATCATTAAATCATCTTATATAAGGGCTTTACAAATTGGTATATTTATTGCATAATATATAAGTAACTATTGTTAAACCTAATAAAGGAGGTATATATGAGAAAAGGATTCACATTGATCGAGCTTATGGTTGTTGTCGTTATTATAGGTATTCTTGCAGCTATAGCAATTCCTAACTTTGTTAAAACAATCGACAAAGCGAAAGTCGCATCTGTTAAAGCGAATATGCATACAATGCAGATAAGTGTTGAAGGTATTTCTGTAGATAGTATGGGTGTTTACCAATGTATAGACGCTTTAATTGCAGCTGAATTACCCAGCAATTTGAAAAATCCATATACTCAAGCAAATGTTTTAACTTCTGGCGGAGGAGTTTGGACATATGTTAATCCATCTGCCACACAAGGCGAGATAGGCTATATGGTTACTGCCGCAGGTGCTAATGTTGCTATTGGTGTTGCAACCGGTGGAGATGCTTATGTAATAACAGGATATGGTAAAGCCTCTGTAGTTAATTTAACTTTAATTCCTGGACAATAGAATCATAAGTTAAATAATAAAAAAGGGAGAGCTTTGCTCTCCTTTTTTTATTATTGTCATCGTGAAATATTTATGTAGATTCCTCTTCCGTGAAGCAATCCCCTACTTTTTCTTTGTATGCTTAAGTGAAATTGTTTCGTCGCTTCACTTCTCGCAATGACAAGGAAAAGATTGCTTCGTCATTCCATTCCTCGCAATGATAAAGAGATATCGCGTAATGACAACATAAATGGAATACCATTTCAAATATGTTAAATTTCTATCCCATATCTCTTGATCTTTCTATACAAAGTCGAATAATCAATCCCCAGTATCTCAGCCGTCTTTTTCTTATTCCCTCCCGTCCTTTCAAGTGTATGCATTATAAGTTCAATCTCCTGCTCCTTAATCCCTTTAATATTCCCCTCATTTGTTTCTTCTTCAATAAGGGACAATGTTCCCGCCTCTACACCCACAATAATCATTCTTTCGATTACATTTTCAAGCTCTCTTACATTACCCGGCCAATTGTATTTCTTAAATTTCTTTATAGCTCTTTCATCAATATTTGGTTTGGTCATATTATACTTCTTCGAATACTTTTCAGTAAAATACTTTACAAGTATCAGTATATCTCTTTCTCTCTCTCTAAGTGGTGGAATATTAATAGGAATAACATTCAATCTATAGTATAAATCCTCTCTAAATAGATTTTTATCAACCATCATTTTTAGATTTTTATTTGTGGCAACAATTATCCTTATATCTATCTTTTCCGGAAGATGCCCTCCTATGGGTGTTATCTCCTTCTCCTGAAGTACCCTTAATAACTTAGCCTGTAAACTCACAGGCATTTCACTAATTTCATCCATAAAGAATGTTCCCCCGTTTGCAACCTTTAGCAGTCCGACCTTATCCTTATATGCTCCTGTAAACGCACCCTTTTTATACCCGAATAATTCACTTTCAAGTAAATTTTCAGGCAAAGCAGCACAATTAATGGTTAAAAACTTTCCTTTTGATCTATGACTTAATCTATGTATTCTTTTTGCAATAAGCTCTTTCCCCGTTCCCGTTTCACCGTAAATAATAACTGTTGTATCCGTATGAGCAATATTATCAACTAAATCAAGGACATTCTTCATCTCATCACTTGCGAATATGATCTCTTCACCTTTAGATTCTACCCCGATAATTGGTTTCGATTCTACTCTCTTAATTCGTTCATACAATTCATCAAGAGAAAACGGTTTAATGAGGAAATCCACTGCCCCCTCTCTAAAGCCCTCTATTACTCCCTCTATTGAACCAAATGCAGTCATTAGAATACCTTTTAGATCCGGATTTATCTTTTTTGCC